>JAXVQY010000264.1:0-4746 GCA_037303805.1 bacterium
ATCCGCCTGAACTACGTGGGCGGCCGCACCGTCACCGTGGACGGTCTGCTCAAGGACGGCTACGATGCCGTGTTCATCGGTGTGGGCGCCGGTCTGCCGCATTTTCTGAGCGTGCCCGGGGAAAACTGCATCGGCGTGTTCTCGGCCAACGAGTACCTCACCCGCGTCAATCTCGGCCGTGCCCATTCCTTCCCCGAATATGATACGCCCGTGGCTCCGGGCAGACACGTCACCGTGTTCGGCGCGGGCAACGTGGCCATGGACGCCGCCCGTACCGCTCTGCGTCTCGGCGCGGAAAGCGTGCATATCGTCTACCGCCGTACCCGTGCGGAAATGCCCGCCCGCGGCGAGGAAATCGAGCATGCTCTCGAAGAGGGCGTGAAGCTCATCGAACTGGCCGCTCCCGTCCGCTTCGTCACGGATGAGGAGAATCATCTCACCGGCGTGGAACTTCAGCGCATGGAACTCGGCGAACCCGATGCTTCCGGCCGTCGTCGTCCCCGTCCCGTGGAGGGACAGAACTTCATTCAGGAAACCGATCTGGCCATCGTGGCCCTCGGCACCCGTTCCAATCCGCTCATGCTGGACTGCACGCCCGGCCTGAAGCTGACGGAACGCGGCTACATTGCCGTGGACGAGAACGGCGAGACCTCCATTCCCAACGTGTATGCCGGCGGCGACATCGTGACCGGTGCGGCCACGGTCATTCTGGCCATGGGCGCGGGACGTCGCGCCGCCCAGAGCATCGCCCGCAAGCTGGGAATCGAATAGTTTCTTCGTGACGCTCCGGCGTCCCCGACGAAGGCCGTCTTCTTCATCCGGAAGACGGCCTTCTTCCGTTTCCGGTGCGGCTGCCCTGTTCCGGAGGCCTGTCGGGGGAGGTTTTTGCGCGGGGATTTTCCCCTCCTTCCGGAGAACCTTTCTTGACAGCGGCCCCCTGTATCCCTCATACTGCGAAGGATTATATGATCCATTTCTGTGCCGGCGGCAGGCGTATATTCGAGGCGCGTACCGGCAGGAACATAAGGCAGGCTGAACCTTCAGCCTTTTTTCTGTACCTTTTGCCCGCAAGGAGTTTCCATGCTTCGTCGTCTTCTGTGCGCTCTGCTGCTGCCCGCACTGCTGTATTCTTCCGCCGCGGCTGCGGAGAAGATCGTTGTGGCCACCAATCCCACATGGCCTCCCCTGGAATTTCTCGATGACAACAAGAACATCATCGGCTACGACATCGACATGATGAAGGCCATCGGCAAGGAAGTCGGGATGGAAGTGGAAATGCGCATGGTCGCGTGGGACGGCATTTTCGCCGGTGTGGCCGCCGGAAACTATGACGTCATCGCTTCCGGCGTGACCATCACGCCCGAGCGTCAGCGCGCCTTCGAATTTTCCAAGCCCTATTACGACGTTCAGCAGATCGTGGTGGTGAAGAAGGGCGATTCCGCCTCGGGATTTGAGGATCTCAAGGGCCGTGTGGTCGGCGGTCAGATCGGCACCACGGGCGTGTTCGTGGCCCAGAAGAGCGGCGTGGACATGAACCTGCGCGAATACGACGACGTGGGTCTTGCCATGCAGGATCTTCTCAACGGCCGCATCGACGCCGTCATCTGCGACTCTCCCGTCGCCCTGTATTATGCCAACCAGAAGGAAGGCTTCTCGGACAGTCTGGCCATCGCCTTCCGTACCGAAGCCACGGAATCCTTCGGCTTCGTGGTCAAGAAGGGCCGCAAGGACCTCGTGGAACGCCTGAACAAGGGCATCGACGCCGTACGCGCCAAGGGCGTGGAGGCGGAGCTCATCCGCAAGTGGATGGGTGAATAGTCTCTCGGCAGACAGCACCTTCAGTTCCGGGATATTGTGAACTATGCGTGAGAATGAAGAAAACGGTCTTCCGGCCGGCGTTGCCCCGGAGGGAAAGATAGAAGTTCCGGCGGGAGGTCTCATCCTGCCCGATTCCGAAAAGGGGGGCCTGGTCAACGCCTGGTCCCTGTCCCTGGTGGGCGCGGTGGTCGTGCTGACCATGCTGTGCACCGTCTGGCCCGATCCGTATCTGGAAATACTCCGTTTCCTGCCGGAAGGTCTGGTCGTCACGTTTGAAGTGACCATTCTTTCCATCATCTGCGCCATTCCGCTCGGCCTCATCACGGGCCTCGGGCGTCTTTCGCGCAACCGGGTCATCAACCTCATCGCCTCCACCTATGTGGAAGTGATACGCGGCATTCCCCTGCTGGTGCAGATCTTCTACATCTACTATGCCCTGGCGAAGTTCCTGCAGGTGAGCGGTCTGACCTCCGCGGTCATCGCCATCAGCTTCTGCTACGGCGCGTACATGGGCGAGGTGTTCAGGGCAGGCATCATGGCCGTGCCCAAGGGACAGACCGAGGCTTCGCGTTCTCTCGGCTTCAACAAGGTGCAGACCATGATCTTCGTGGTCCTGCCGCAGGCTTTGCGCACCATCGTGCCGCCGGTGGGCAACGAGTGCATCGCCATGCTCAAGGATACCTCGCTGGTGTCCGTCATGGCCATGCCCGACCTCATGCAGTACGGCCGCAGCTTCGCCGCGAAAAGCTATCTGTACTTCGAGACCTACACCGTCATTGCGCTGATCTATCTCATCATTACGCTGCTGCTCTCCAAGGCGGTCAGCATTCTGGAATCCAGGCTGAACTACTATGACAAACGCAAATAATGCGGAACCCATCATCCGCATCGAACATGTGTGGAAATTCTTCGGAGAGCTGCCCGCCCTGCAGGATGTCTCCCTGCATGTCTGGCAGGGGCAGCGCGTCGTCATCATAGGCCCGTCCGGCTCCGGCAAGTCCACGCTGCTGCGTTCCATCAACCGGCTTGAGGAAATCAACAGCGGTCTCATCTCCGTGGACGGCATCGACGTCAACGATCCGAAGAACGACATCAACAAGATCCGTCAGAATCTGGGCATGGTGTTTCAGCAGTTCAACCTGTTTCCGCACAAGACCGTACTGCAGAATCTGACCATGGCTCCCTGCCGCCTGCGCGGCATGGCGAAGAAGGACGCCGAGGAAGTCGCGCTCAGACTGCTCAACAAGGTGGGCATCAGCGACAAGGCCCATGCCTATCCTGCCATGCTTTCCGGCGGTCAGCAGCAGCGCGTGGCCATCGCCCGTGCTCTGGCCATGCAGCCGGAACTCATGCTCTTCGATGAACCGACGTCCGCCCTCGATCCCGAAATGGTGGGCGAAGTGCTCGACGTCATGGTGAATCTGGCCCGCGACGGCATGACCATGATCTGCGTCACGCACGAAATGGGCTTTGCCCGTACCGTGGCCGACGTGGTGGTGTTCATGGACAAGGGACAGATCCTTGAAGTGGGTTCGCCGGAAGATATTTTCGAACATCCCCGGCATCCCCGGCTTCAGCAGTTCCTGAAACAGGTGCTGTAGACGTCTTTCCTCCGACGATGACAGGAACAAGGCTCTTTCTTGAAAAGGAAGGGCCTTGTTTTTATACATATTCTTTCCAAAAAACTGTTTGTTCGCTCACAAAATCCGTCATCGTTCTTTTATTATAAAGAAAAATAAGGGAAATCTCCTGTAATCGGAACCTTGTCATATTTGTTATTTTGTTGCCATTTTTATGAAACATTTGTATTATAGAGGTAACAGTTTCAGGCGGGTTTTGTGAAACGGTTGCTATTTCATGATGTTGAACCGGAAAAGGAACGACATGTTGTTCTTTCATGCGCCGGTGTCGTCTTTTCCGGCATCGCAGTATGAGAGTTCGCGTCCGGGCCCATTCGGAAGGAGGTTTTTTCATGGCCAGATATATCATGGCGCTGGATGCCGGTACCACGTCCAGCCGCTGTATTTTATTCAATGAAAAAGGCGAAACGTGCAGCATAGCTCAGAAGGAGTTCACCCAGTATTTTCCCCATCCCGGCTGGGTGGAGCACGATGCCATGGAAATCTGGCTGACGCAGTATGCCGTGGCGGCCGAAGCTCTGGCGAAAGTCGAGGCCACGGCGGAAGACATTGCCGCCATCGGCATCACCAATCAGCGCGAGACCACCATCGTGTGGGACAAGGAAACCGGCGAGCCCATCCATCATGCCATCGTCTGGCAGGACCGCCGTACCGCCGAATACTGCGACAGTCTGCGTGCCAAGGGCCTGACCGATTCCTTCCGGGCCAAGACGGGCCTTGTCATTGATCCGTATTTTTCCGGTACCAAGATCCGCTGGATTCTCGAAAACATTCCCGGAGCACGCGAAAAGGCGGAAGCCGGGCAGCTGCTGTTCGGAACCGTGGAAACGTGGCTCATCTGGAAGCTCACCGGCGGCAAGGTGCATATCACCGACTATTCCAACGCCGCACGGACCATGCTTTTCAACATCGTCGACCTGAAGTGGGACGAGGAGATCATGGCCGAACTCGGCATTCCTGCGGCCATGCTGCCCGAAGCCCGTCCCTCGAGCTGCGTGTACGGGGAAACCGTGCAGGAACTTTTCGGCGGAGCCATTCCCATTGCCGGAGCCGCGGGCGATCAGCAGGCCGCGCTCTTCGGACAGACCTGCTTTGAACCCGGCGAGGCGAAGAACACCTACGGTACCGGCTGCTTCATGCTCATGAACACCGGCGAAAAGCCCATATTCTCCAAAAACGGTCTGGTCACGACCATTGCCTGGGGCCTGGACGGAAAGGTCAACTACGCGCTGGAAGGTTCCATCTTCGTGGCCGGTTCCGCCATCCAGTGGCTGCGCGATCAGCTCCG
>JAXVQY010000265.1:0-8209 GCA_037303805.1 bacterium
GAACCACGTCACCGGGCTTCACTTCCCTGGGTACACGTTCACCCTTGTCGTTCAGCTTGCCGGGGCCGCAGGCCACGACTTCGCCCTTGGAAGGCTTTTCCTTGGCAGCATCAGGGATGAACAGACCGCCGGCGGTCTTTTCTTCGGATTCAAGGCGTCTCACGAGCACACGATCATTCAGGGGTTTCATTACCCATATCCTCCCAAAAATTTTTGTTGTAGCGGGATACATTTCAGCGAGGTCCCGGCGAAGGCCGGGCAGCAGTATGAAAAACGACGCTGCAATGGCCGCCGTGAGGCAACTCCCGGCGACGAACCATAAATAAGCCTGCTTTCGGAGTTGAAAAGGGGCAGAAACGATTTTTTTTCGTCTTTTTTCGGTGGTAAACAAATATTTCTTTTTATATCAGTATATTACAAATAAAAATAATTATGCGTTTTTTTGTTCTTCTCTCCGGGAGGTTCCCCCGCGGCAGGAAGAAACGGTCTTTTTTTCCTGTCCGGAAGCGCTTCCGGCGCCCCTATCCGCGGGGGGACGTCAGGCCCCGGAAAGCGGACTCCGGGGGCATGCCTGCCTGTTTGCCGCGGCGGGGGGGGACGTTTTTTTCCGCCCGAAACGGATGCCGGGACCGTCGGGAACGTACGGTGCAATGCCGCGGCCCCGC
Source organism: bacterium (assembly GCA_037303805.1). GTDB lineage: Bacteria > Desulfobacterota > Desulfovibrionia > Desulfovibrionales > Desulfovibrionaceae > Mailhella. The sequence goes on from JAXVQY010000265.1 coordinate 666, forward strand.
CCTCCGCGGGCGGACGCCGCAGTCCGGAGCCGCGCCTCTCTCCCCGGATGCGGCCCGGCATCGGGCCGTCCTTTCCGGCCGTGTCCGGCAGTTTCAGGCAAGAAAACGAGAGAAACGGAGCTACCCCGCCGCAGAGTCCGGGCCTATGCTGCCCCCGTTGCTGCCGGAGGCGCCGCGGTTGCGGCGTCTTTTCCGGAGCCGCGGACGGCGGGGAGGCCGCAGGCTCCGGCACGGAACCCCTACTTTTCCCCCGAAAAGGAATCAGCCATGCTCAAGGATACGGAAAACGACGCGCTCAACTTCCGGGACGACATCGCCCGGACGGATCCCGAACTTGCCGCCATGCGCCGGAGACTCGTCCCGGCCGGGAGCGGCGGCCTGGACGACAGACAGCGTCATCTCGTGGTGCTTGCCGCGCTCACGGCGCTCTGCGATGCGGACGGACTGAAGAACCGCGCGGAAGCGGCGCTGGCCGACGGCGTGAGCCCCGTGGAGATCCGCGAGGCGCTGTACCAGTGCGCCCCCTATGCGGGCTTTCCCCTGACGGAACGCGCGCTCGGCAGCGTCAACGGCGTGTTTGCGGCGCACGGACTTTCCCTGCCTCTGGAACCGCAGGCCACGGTGAACGAAGAAAGCCGCTTCCGCGACGGTCTCGCCGTCCAGAAGCGCATCTTCGGAGACGCCATCGACGCCATGCACGCCGCCGCGCCGGAAGATCAGAAGACCCTGGTGGTGGAGCATCTGTCGGCCTTCTGCTTCGGGGACGTGTACACGCGCCGCGGCCTCGATCTGCGGACCCGCGAACTTCTGACCTTCGCCGTCATCAGTGCGCTCGGCGGATGCGACGCGCAGGTGAAGAGTCACGTGCAGGGCAATGCGAACGTGGGCAACGACAGACGGCAGCTCGTGGAAGTGCTGGAACTGCTGCTTCCCCTCATGGGATTTCCGCGCACGCTGAACGCGCTCTCCTGCGTCAACGCGGTCATGACGAAGTGACGGACGCACGGGAACAAGTATCCCTTGACAGTTCCGGGGCTTCTTCTTTTAATACTGTACAGAAACGGGCAAAGCTCCATCCCCGTGTCATATAAAGTAAAGAAGAACCTTCCACTCCGGAGGAACGATATGAAGACTGCCGCCGACATCATGACCACGAATCCCGTCACCGTCACCCGCGAAACCACGCTGCGCGACGCGGCACGTCTGCTGCTCGACGGCCATTTCAACGGCCTTCCCGTGGTGGAGAACGACAGACTCGTCGGCATCCTCACGCAGTCCGACCTCATTTCTCTGGACAAGAAGCTGGAAACGCCCGGCTACTTCCTGCTGCTCGGCGGCGCCATTCCCATGCAGATGCCGGGCAAGTTCTCCCGCGAGCTGCGCCGCATGGCCGCAAGCACCGTGGGCGAGGTCATGAGCACCGACCCGCATGCCGTGACGCCGGAAACCACCGTGGATGAAATCGCCACGCTCATGGTGGAACAGCGCTACTACACCCTGCCCGTCCAGAAGGACGGCAAGCTCGTCGGTGTGGTGGGCATGGAGGATCTGCTCAAGAGACTCGCCGCCGAAGAATGATCGTCCTGACGCGCTTCTTCGCCCTTCTTGTCCTGACGCTGGCGGCCGTGCCCTTCACGGGCTGGCTGGTGGTGGTCTGCGCTGATTTCCTTTCGCTGGAAAACAGCCTTCATCCCCGGCCGGGATGGACGGCCTTCGCCCTCATCACGGCCCTTTCCCTCACCCTGCCGCCCGTGCTGCACGCCTGGCCCGATCACACGCGCCCGCTCTCCGTCCTCGTGCGCGAATCGGCCCGGAGCATGCTTCTGTCCCTCTCGCTGTTTGCGGTCTTCTTTCTGGCCGGAGCCAGGCCGCTGTTCCGCTGGATGGGCCTGCCGGACATCATGCTCTCTCAGGCCGCGCTGCTTCTTGCGCCGCTCGTCTCCTGTCCGCTGCTCTACCTCTCCTACAAGGTTTCCGCCGTTCTGCTTCCCCGGCCCGGGCCGTCCGAACCCCGGCCGCGTTCCGTCCGGCTCTTCGGCGCCCTTTCGCTCGTCTTTCTCGGCGTCCTGCTCCTGCACGGCTTTCTTCTGCCCGGAGCGCAGCCCGTCATCCATACCGGCACCCTGAGCCTGATCGGCGCGGCATGGCGATTCTTCGCCCTGCGCCACGTGCTCGTCTCCTGCGGCGACGCCGGTTTCGCTCCCGCCTGGGGCGGCTGCTGTCTGGTCTCCCTGCTCGAGATGCCCCGCGCCCTGCCCGGCGCCGGTCCCGCGGAAATTCTGGTCATGGCCGTGCTTGCCGCGCTCATGATCGCAAGCTCCGCGTGTCTTCTTCTGCCCTCGGCCCGAAGGTGGCTATGCTGACCTCCCGGCGCCGCTCCCGCCGTACGAGCGCCGGAGCCCGCCGCATCCGCGAGGAACAGCGGCTGACCCTGCCCGGCTCCGACATCGAATTTCTGCTGCAGCGCGACGGCTGCCGCACGCTGCGCCTGGCCGTCCGCGCCGACGGTTCGGTGCGCCTCCGTGCGCCGGAAGGCCTCCCGCTGGACAGGGTACTCGACTTTCTGCTCGCGCGGCTGGACTGGGTGAAGGCCAAGCGGACCTTCTTCGCCCGTCACCGCGGCGAGATCTTCCTGCCCCGCGCCGGAGCCCGGATGACGTATCTCGGAAAGGTCTTCGTGCTGCGGCCCGTGCCCGCGGGACCGCACGCCCGCGCCGCCCTCACGGCGGACGCGCTGGAACTGCCCTGTCTGCGTCCCGGCGCCGGAGAGAAGGAAAACGCCGCGGCTCTGGAACGCGCCTTCCTGCGCTGGCGGAAAAACAGGGCCGGAGAGCTGCTCGGCCGTCGTCTCGCCCGTCTGGAGAGCCGGGCCCGGGACCTGCTCGGCGACGGCGCCGCCGTGCACGCCTTCACCGTGCGTTCGCTCCGGCGCCGCTGGGGAAGCTGCTCCGCCCGCGGCGACATCACCCTTGCCGTCCAGCTCATCGCCATGCCCCTGCCGCTCATCGACTACGTGATCTGCCACGAGCTGTGCCACCTCCGGCAGATGAATCACGGCCCGGCCTTTCATGCCCTGCTGCACACCCTGCTTCCCGACGCCCGCGAAAGGGAAAGGCGCATCCACATCTGGGGACTGGAACATCCCCGATGAACCCCGCACCTTCCCCGAACCTTTTGCGCGCCGTCCCCCGCGCGGCCCGGAAAAACGGCGGAAAAATATGCCGGACAAGCCTTCCGACGGCCCCGCGCCGTCTTAACAAGAGGCGCGTTTTGGCTTATCCTGCAAGACAAATCATTCCGTCACCTCTGTACTCTCTGGAGACTTGCCATGGCTCTTGATCCTCAGGCGGGCAAACTTCCCCGCCCCGACCAGCTCACCGACATTCCCGCCCTCATTGCCTCCTACTATACCTGCGAACCCTCTCCCGACATCCCGGAGCAGGCCGTCAGCTTCGGCACGTCCGGTCATCGCGGCTCCTCGCTGCGCACCAGCTTCAATGAAGCGCACATTCTGGCCGTGACGCAGGCCGTCTGCGACGTGCGCAAGGCCGAGGGCGTCACCGGTCCCCTGTTCCTCGGCAAGGACACCCACGCCCTTTCCGAACCCGCATGGCGCACGGCCCTCGAGGTCCTCGCCGCCAACGGCGTGGTCACCATGGTTCAGACCGGTCACGGCTACACGCCCACGCCCGCCATTTCGCACGCGATTCTCAGCTGGAACCGCCAGTCCACGGCCACGGCCGACGGCATCGTCATCACGCCGTCCCACAACCCGCCTCAGGACGGCGGCTTCAAGTACAATCCTCCGCACGGCGGCCCGGCGGACACCACGCTCACTTCCCGCATCCAGGACCGCGCCAACCAGCTTCTGGAAGACGGCAACAGGGACGTGAAGCGCATCAGCCTCTACAAGGCCCTGCGCTCCGGTCTGGTGCAGGATCACGACTACGTGTCCTGCTACGTGAGCGACCTCTGCAACGTCATCGACTTTGCCGCCATCGCCGGTTCGGGTCTCAAGCTGGGCGTGAATCCCCTCGGCGGCGCAAGCCTCGCCTACTGGGCTCCCATTGCGGAAAAGTACGGTCTCAGCATCGAGAACACCAACAATCAGTATGATCCCACCTTCCGCTTCATGCCCCTCGACCACGACGGCAAGATCCGCATGGACTGCTCGTCTCCCTACGCCATGGCCGAGCTGCTCAAGCTCAAGGACCGCTTCGACATCGCCTTCGCCTGCGATCCCGATTCCGACCGTCACGGCATCGTCACGCCGGAAGGTCTCATGAATCCCAATCATTATCTGTCCGTGGTGGTGGACTTCCTCATCCGCGACAGCAAGGACGGATTCCGCAAAAACTGGCGTCCCGACGCGGCCATCGGCAAGACCGTGGTCACGAGCTCCATGCTCAACCGCGTGGCCGAATCCTACGGCCGTCAGGTCATGGAAGTGCCCGTGGGCTTCAAGTGGTTCGTGCCCGGCCTGCATTCCGGCACCTGCTGCCTGGGCTGCGAGGAAAGCGCCGGAGCCTCCTTCCTGCGCGCCGACCGCCTGCCCTGGAGCACCGACAAGGACGGTCTCATCCTCTGCCTGCTGGCCGCGGAAATCACCGCCAAGAGCGGCAGGAATCCCTCCGAACTCTACCATGAACTGGAAGAACGCTTCGGTGCGCCCGTGTACCGCCGCATCGATTCGCCCATGACGCCGGAAATGAAGGCCGCCTTCAAGACCATCTCTCCCGACGACGTCACGATGACCGAACTCGCCGGTTCGCCGGTGAAGGCCGTGCTCACCAGGGCTCCGGGCAACAACGCTCCCTTCGGCGGTCTGAAGATCGTGACCGACGACGGCTGGTTCGCCGTGCGTCCCTCCGGCACCGAACCCATCTACAAGCTGTACATGGAAGACTTCAAGGGTGAGGATCACTTCAGAAAAATGCAGGAAGAAGCCCAGGACTTCCTGGCCGGTCTGGCCAGGGGCTAAGCCTCCTCTTTCCTGACAACGCAGAAAGGCGCGACAAAAGTCGCGCCTTTTTTTCGTCCTTTTGCGCCTCGCTGCCCCTCCGAAACGCCCCCGTACCTCTCCTGAACACAAGCGCCGTGCCGACGCATCGGCCCCGCCTCCCCGACCTTCCGCCGCTCCGACATACCGTAGTACGACGGAAAATCACGCAGACCGCCTGTGACGAGCATGTCATCATACCTTATATGAACATGTCATATCACATAGTTCCTCTCCGTTACATCTGTGCAACAGTCCCGTACAGGGCACTGATACAGACGAAATACGGACATGTTCCTCCTGTATCCGACACTTTTCTTCTTCTGCGGGCATTCTTTCACAGAGCTTTTTCACTGCAAAAAAGTTCATGAACCGTCAGGACTTGCAATTAATTTCTTTTTTCACAATACGATTTTTTCCTTGTGTACCAATGTTTTCCCGTGATACCGTGAGAAACCTGCACCACCCGCAATCCCCGGATGATGCAAAGCGCCGGACAATGGACATGCGCCGTGCCTTCCTCTTCCGCAGGCAGGCTCGACGGATATCATTCAAGACGGATCCCTGTCGGAGGAAAGAGGAATGCCCGTCAGCAGAACCAGCATGCTCGCCAAGCTCGGCGACGCCTACGCCGTCTATTTCGACGCGGAGCCCGTCGACGGGCACACGCCCTGCCTTGCGGCCTGCTACGCCTTCCATTCCGTCGACGAGTGTTTCGTCCTTTCGAAGAAGGTCAAGCTCTGGCGCGCCGAAATCAACGAATTCGTGTATGTTTTCTCCGTTCCCGAACTGAATGCGGACATCTACGACTCCTGCCGGGGGAAGGCTCTCGAGCTTGGCATGAGCAGGATACGTCCGCATCTCGAGCACAGGTCCACCTTCATCACCGCGCTCTTCCTCTGCGACAGCATGACGGCCGAGGCGGCAAGGGCCGTGGAAAAAACACGGCATCACAAGGACTTTCTGTTCTCGCTCCACGGCTGGATGGACTTTCGCGCCGCCGCTGCGGATCTTTCCGCAGGGACGGTCGCCGTCAACCGGGCGGGTCGGGAACTGCGGGACTTCATACGCGGAAACATGGCAAAGTGCCAACTCATCTGAGGAGGAATAGAATGAGTTCCGTCGTTATTCTTCTTGTAGGCTTCGCCTGTCTCATCGCAGGCTATGTCTTCTACGGCTCCTGGCTGTCCAAACAGTGGGGCGTGGATGACAACAGACCCACTCCCGCCATCACCATGCAGGACGGCGTGGACTACGTGCCCGCCAAGACCCCCGTGCTCTTCGGCCATCACTTCTCTTCCATCGCCGGCGCGGGCCCCATCAACGGCCCCATCCAGGCGGCCTTCTTCGGCTGGCTGCCCTGCCTTCTGTGGATCATCATCGGCGGCATCTTCTTCGGCGCCGTCCATGACTACGGCGCCCTCTTCGCCTCCATCCGCCACAAGGGCGAATCCATCGGCGAAGTCATTTCCCAGAACATCGGCGTGCGTGCCAAGCGCCTGTTCATCGTGTTCGCCTACCTCGCCCTGCTGCTCGTGATCGCGGCCTTCGGCTCCATCGTGGCCAGCACCTTCAACGGCTTCGCTCCCGACGGTTCCCACATCGAGGCCAACGGCTCCACCGCCACCATCTCCCTGCTGTTCATCCTCATGGCCGTGGTCTTCGGCTTCTGCGTGTACCGCAAGAACCTGCCTCTTTCCGTCTGCACCGTCATCGGCATCATCGTGCTCGTCGTGTGCATCATCATCGGCCTCAACTGCCCCATCTATCTCAAGGGCGACACCTGGATGTACATCATCGGCGTCTACATCCTCGTGGCTTCCGTCACCCCGGTCTGGATCCTGCTCCAGCCCCGCGACTACCTGAGCTCCTTCCTGCTCTATGCCATGCTGATCGCCGCCGTCATCGGCGTCTTCGCCGCCAACCCCACCCTGGATCTGCCCGCCTTCGTCGGCTTTGAAGTGAACGGTCAGTACCTCTTCCCCGTGCTCTTCGTCACCATCGCCTGCGGCGCCATTTCCGGCTTCCATTCCCTGATCTCCTCGGGCACGACCTCCAAGCAGCTCAACAGCGAAAAGAACGCCAAGATCATCGGCTACGGCGCCATGCTCGTGGAATGCGCCCTCGCCATCGTGTCCCTCATCACCATCGGCTACATCTACTCTCAGGCCGGGCCCGACGCCTTCAAGATGCCTCCCACCGCCGTCTTCGCCCGCGGCATTTCCGAAATGCTCGCCGTGGTGGGCTTCTCCAGCCCCGAAGCCCAGAAGACCGCCTACGGTCTGCTCATCCTTTCGGTGTCCGCCTTCTGCCTGACCTCCCTCGACACCGGCACCAGACTCGCCCGCTACATGTTCACCGAATTCTGGCTGAACCCCGGCGAAACTCCCGAAACCGTCACCGGCTTCCGCAAGGTGCTCTGCAACAAGTACGTCTCCACCGGCTTCACCGTCATCGTGGGCATCGCCTTCGGCATGGGCGGATGGTCCAAGGTGTGGCCGCTCTTCGGCGCCTCCAACCAGCTGCTCGCCGGTCTGGCCCTGCT
>JAXVQY010000266.1:0-8156 GCA_037303805.1 bacterium
TGTAGTTGACCTCTTCGATGCCCCAGGCTTCGGCCTGAGCTCCAAAGAACTGTTCCGCGCCGGCCGCGCCGCCGCTGAAGAGAACGCACTGTTTCGGATCAAGCATCTGGTCCTCCCAGAGAAGATAGTGTTGCTGAAAATATATAAAAGTGGTTCCGCAAGGGATCAGAATTCGGGTTCCACACGGCGGGTACCGTTGGCGCCGACGACGACGCGCACGCGCTGGCCGGGCGTGATGTAGGGATCCTTCCCCTGAACGATGACTTCCTCGCTGCCGTTGTCGTAGCGTAACGTGATCTGAAGACCGGTCTGCTGGGAGGCGAGGTTGCCCGCGCCGGCACCGGCCGCGCCGCCGAGCAGGGCACCGCCCACGGTGGCCAGAGTGCGACCGGATCCGCTGCCGATGGTGCTGCCGATGACACCGCCCGCAATGGCGCCGATGAGGCCGCCTGCCGTCTGAGTCGTGCTGGAATTGCTGTTGATGTTCACTTCCCGTACGGCCGTGGCCGTGGCACGGTAGACGGTGTTTGACTGACGGGTTTCACTGGCATTGTAGTCGTAACCGCCGACATGGGGACCGCAGCCGGACAGAGCAGGGAGGGCGGTCGCCATGATCGCGGCCAGAACAAGGGCCGCAGGCTTACGAAAATGCATAAGGGTCTCCTGTAAAGACAAAGTGGAAACAAGAGTGCTTCCATCATAACCAGCTTGTGGGGAATGTCCAGTTAAGAAGACGCTGCACCCATGCGCAAAGACTTAAAATAAAAACCCCGGCAAGCCGGGGCAGAACAGGCTGTGCGGACAGCCTCAGTGTCTAGTAGCGGGGACGGGGAGCACGGGGCTTCGCTTCGTTCACGCGCAGGGTACGGCCGCCGAAGCTGGTGTTGTCCAGAGCTTCAATGGCGGCAGCGGCAGCGGGATCTTCCATTTCGACAAAACCAAAACCACGGGCACGCCCGGTTTCACGGTCGCTCACCAGCTTCACGGAGAGCACGTTGCCGTAAGGGGCAAAAAGATTCTGAACCTGCTCTTCGGTGGCGGACCAGGGAAGATTCCCGACATAAATAGACTTGGCCATGAGAAAAACCTCACACAAAAGAAATCTAAAACCCACACCCTGCTCCGGCAAACCGATTGCCCAGAGTGTCTCTCCTGTCTATCAGCTATGCCCCAACGACAAAAGCAAGTCAATGCGTATTTGGTATTTTTTTCTCATTTTGGGAAAATAAATACGGAGGAATTCCTTTGATGATTGCAGGTAAGGTGCTTTTTTCTGCCATGCAATGCCGGGTTCCGGCATGCTTTGAAACGGTGGAAAAAGGACTGTTTTGGGAGTTGTTCCGTTGTTGATGCGTAGCGAAGAGACAGAGAAAAAGTCGCGGCAAGGCGCTTCAGCCTGGCAGTGCATCAGCATGCAGTGTGAAAGTGTAAAAGTATAGCTTTTCAATATGTTGGAATGGATGATAGAAAAATCACAGCCGGAATGAAGGGAGATATTCTGTCGTCTGATCCTTCGCCGTGTCGCCGGACGCGGATACAAGAAGGCCTTCCCCGGCGGTCTTCGTCGGGGAAGGCGGAAAGGTGCGCAGCGGACTGCGGAAGACCGTCGAGGTCATGCCTGTCTGCGCTTGAAGAGTTTTTCCAGATCGTTTTTTTCCAGGGTGACGGCGCAGGGGCGCCCGTGAGGGCAGAAGTCCGGTTCTTCGGTGCGGAGCCACTGCCGCACAAGGTGCAGGGCGTCGTCCGGAGTAAGATGCTGTCCGGCCCTGATGGCTGTGGCACAGGCGTGATGTATCCATACACCGTCAAGATCGTCCACGCGTCCGGAAAGCGCCTCCCGCAGAAAGGCCGAGGCTTCGGCACGGTCCATTTCCGGCGGCATGGTCTGTACGGTGCAGCGGCTGCCCCGGCAGGAGGTTTCAAAGCCCAGCCGGGTCAGCGTATCTTTGATTTCCATGAGACGTTCCGTTTCGGCGGGATGCAGTTCCAGCTCCAGCGGCACGAGAAGCGGCTGTGCCAGTCCCCGGGAGCCGTTGGCCCGGAACTTTTCATAGAAGATGCGCTCATGCATGGCGTGCTGATCGAGCAGAAGAAGCGTGTCGTCGTTCTGGGACAGCACGAGATAGGTCTTTGCCACCTGTCCGAGATAGCGGAATCCCCGCAGCGGTGAGGGATCGGGCTCGGGAGGCGTCTGCACGGGCAGGGGAAGAGGGACGGGAGCTTCTTTTTTTTCGGCGGCCGTCCGGGGCATCGTCCCGGTCGGAGCGGGTTCGACGACGAAAGAGTCTTCCGTCGTCCCTTCCTCTTCGGACGCCGTGTCCTGCGCAGGCAGCGGCGGTACGGAGACCGGAGGCCGGTTGACGTTTTTTTCCGTCGATTCACGGAAGGGAGGCGGGGTCGGGCGGCCGGTAAGAAAGTCTCTGTCCGGCATGGTCCGTTCTCTCAACCCTCCGACGGGGCCGTCTTCCTCCCGGAGTTCCGGGGAAAGACGGGGTTCCTTTTTCTGCTTCGGCATGACGCGCACGGCGTCGGCTTCTCCCCAGAATCCCAGAGGGCGGACAGGGCGTTCGTCTTTTGCCGGTGCGGCCGCGGAAGGGGCCGGCGGAACCTGAGTTCTTTCCTCAAAGCGTTCCGAGGCCAGGGGGACACCGGCCAGGGCACTGCCCACGGCGCGAAGCACGGCGGAAAACACGGCCTGTTCATCCCGGAAGCGGACCTCGTTCTTGGCCGGATGGACGTTGACGTCCACCTCCCGGGTCGGAATGTCGAGAAAGAGCACGGTCTGCGGGTAATCACGGCTGGTGAGCCGTCCCTGATAGGCCTGTCGCACGGCCTTCATGAGAAGTCTGTCGTTTACGGCGCGGCCGTTGACATAAAAGAGCATGCGGTCGGCACGGGGCTGGGAGGAACGGGGATCCGACGTGAGGCCGTGAAGGTGCATGCCCGCCATGGAAATATCGAAGGGACGCAGAGCATCCACCACGGCCGGAGGCCAGAGCAGGCCCATGCGGCGTACCAGCGTCTGTCCGGCCTCAAAACGTACGAGTTCCCGTGAACCGGCCCTGAGAGTGAAGGTCACGTCCGTCCGGGCCAGAGCAAGTCTGGTGAAGAGTTCCTGAGCCTTTTTCTGTTCCGTGGCAGGACTTTTCAGGAATTTCAGCCGTGCCGGAATGTTGGAGAAGAGTTCGGCCACTTCGACCATGGTTCCGCGGTTCAGGGCCGCGGGAGTGACGGCCTTCATGGTGCCGTAGGTGACTTCGATGCCGGAAGCCTCGCCCGTGGAGCCGTCTTCGCGCTGCGGGGCGGAGATCATGCGGAAGCGTGAGACGGAAGCTATGCTGGGAAGAGCCTCGCCTCGGAATCCGTAGGAGTCGATGTTCATGAGATCGACGATATCGGCGATCTTGCTGGTGGCATGCCGGGTCACGGCAAGCTCGAGCTGATCGGCGTCGATGCCCCTGCCGTTGTCGGTGACGCGGATCAGCGTCTGTCCGCCGTTTTCCAGTTCTGCCAGCACATCGGTGGCCCCGGCGTCGAGGCTGTTTTCCACAAGTTCTTTGACAACGCTGGCCGGACGTTCCACCACTTCGCCTGCGGCAATCTGGTTGGAAAGTTCCGGAGGGAGCAGACGTATCGTTTTTCTGGCGGAAGTGTTCATGGTGTTCCTTGGCTGAGTTGGGGGCACGGCGGAAATACGACTGCTATTGTCGGGCGAAACGGCAGGAAGTCAAGAAAAAGGCAAGGCGGACGACTTCCGCCCGGCATACGTCGAGGACGGTGCGGGGCTGCGGGAACTCCGGCGGGAGAGGCTGCGGGACGGAGACGAAGATGCCGGATCAGACGGTCTTTTTCCCGCTTCGGCTGCGCGAAGGTCGGGGAGCACTCTGACGAAGCATGTGAAAATACAGTTCGCGTCCCACCCAGGCATCGGTGGCGGCGTATTTTATCTGCTGAGGGGTCAGCTCATGATTTTCCCAGTTGGAGCACTGAGCGCTTTTACTGATGCGGAAGCCGAGCAGATTGGCGGAAAGTGTGCGCAGTCCCTGAGCCTGTATGCCCCGGGCGCGGGCCATGGCGGCCAGATCCGCCACACCGTCGGCCTGGAAGGGATGGATGCGGGCCAGTGCCTTCATGTCGTCGTGGATGGCCACGCCTGCCTTGAGAACGCGGGGAGAAGCCAGCAGCTCGGCGATTTTGTTGCAGAACGGAATGTGCGTCAGCTGGATGAGATACACGGTTTCCGCCGTGGCAAGCTGAATGAGGGCCGGACGGCAGGTCTTGCCCTTGGTGAAGGTCGGCCTGGTTTCGGTATCGAAGCCGAGGACATGTTCCTTCCACAGCTCCTCCAGAGCGGCGGCAAGGGACTCTTCGTTCTGTACGAGAACAACGGGACCTTCCCATGCCTGAAGCGGAAGAAGATTGATTTCCTCCTTGCTCAGGGACGGCTGAAGAACGACGGGCGAGAGCGCCTGTCGCTGCGGAGTACGGGAGGGGGCGGGCACGTTGTTGACGGACATAAATAATAACCTTCCTGTCAAGGCCTATCATGGAAAGTCCCGGCGGGCAAGCCGTTCCGGCCGTTGCGGGAAAAAGGGCGGTCGGAAAGAGGCGTGCCGCCGCGCAGTTCCGCCTGAATGGGCGAGTCCTTTGTGAAGAGTTCCGAAGCCCGGCGCATGCCGGGACGCAGAAAGAGGCCTCAGAATACCGCTTCTGCGGTGACCGAGGCCGCGTAAAAGACAGGGTCGTGCCCCTGGGACGGAGACGGCAGGGGACGGTTACTTGCCTATGCAGAACGAGGAGAAAATGGCGTTCAGCGTATCTTCCGTGCTGTTCAGTCCGGTGATGTCGGCAAGGTGTGCGCAGGCCGTTTCAAGATGGATGCTGCAGAGGTCGGGCGGTACGGAAAGGGCGATGGCCTTTTTCAGTTCCTCCAGAGCCTCCAGAGCGCGGCGCAGCTGATGCGCCTGACGGAGATTCGGCGCAAGATCGCCTTCGTCCGGCGTTTCATCCTGAAGGCAGAGCGCGCGGACGGCGGAGGCAAGTTCGTCGATGCCGGAGCCTTCGCGGGCGGAAACCGTCAGCAGACGTGCCCCGTGGAAGCTCGTCGTGCCGTCGGGCAGAGGGGAGAGGTCGGCCTTGTTCCATACGACGAGACAGCGTTCCGCCCCGAGTTCCTTCACCAGTCGTCCTTCCGCCTCGAAAACGGCAAACGGATCCTGAGAGGACTCCTTCGGGCGCGTCCCGTCCAGAACGACGAGGACGCAGCGTGCGTTGTCCGCCAGTTCCCTGCCGCGCCGCATGCCTTCCAGTTCTATGCTGTCTTCGCTGTGTTCGCGCAGGCCGGCGGTGTCCACCAGACGCACGGGAAGTCCCGCCAGCGTGGTCTGTTCCTCCAGATAGTCCCGCGTCGTGCCGGGTTTCTCCGTGACGATGGCTCTCTGGCGACCGAGAAAGGCATTCATGAGACTGGACTTGCCTGCGTTCACCTGTCCGGCGAGCACCACCAGTGCGCCTTCGCGCCAGCAGCGGGCTCTTTCGTATCCCTTCAGCAGCGTCCGGATCCCGGAGGCCACTTCTTCGGTGATGGCGGTGAATTCCTGCGGGGGCAGGCATTCGCCTTCCTCATCGGGAAAGTCGATGGCCAGACAGATGCGCTGGCGCAGATATTCCAGCCTGCCGCGCAGCTCTTCCACTCTGCGGCCGAGCAGGCCGTCCAGTTTGGCCGAAGCCAGATACACGCCCTCGCGCGAGGGGGCGGCAATGAGTTCGGCCACGGCTTCGGCCTGGGAAAGATCCATGCGTCCGTTCAGAAAGGCGCGGCGGGTAAATTCGCCGCGTTCGGCCATGCGCGCTCCCCGGGAGAGCACGGAGTCGAGCAGTGCGGCCATCACGGCCGGGCCGCCGTGCCCCTGAATCTCGGCGCAGTCCTCACCCGTGAAGGAGTGAGGCCCCTTGAAAAAGACCACGAGCGCATCATCGACGTCGCGGTTCTGCCCATCCAGCAGATGCCCGTGATGCAGCATGCGCGGCGTAAAGTCCCGGAACGTTCCGCCGGAAGGACGGAACATGGAGCGGAGAATGTCGTGAGACTTCGGACCGGACAGGCGTATGATGCCTACGCCTCCGGCTCCGGGTGCCGTGGCCACGGCCGCTATGGTGTCGTTTTCCGGATGGAGAAGCTCGTCGTCGCTCATTTGTCCAGCTCCGCCTTGATCATGGAAGCCAGAGCCGGATCCTTGCAGATGCGGGCGGCCGTTTCGTAGTTGGCCCGGGCCTTGTCTTCCTGATTCAGATGATAGCGGTAGATGACGGCCAGACTGTAGCGGGTGGCGGCGTCGTCGCCGAGTTTGACGGAGCGTTCCAGCTGCTCGGCGGCTTCTTCCCACCGTCCTTCGCGGGACAGAAGCACGCCCATGAGATAGGGCGGTCTGTGATCGGAGGGCGCAGCCACCACGGCGCGTTCCACCATGTCCCTGGCCCCTTCGGTGTTGCCCTGTTCGGCAAAGAGCGTGGCCAGCTCCAGGAGGGTATCCACGTCGTTGGGATTATCCTTCATTTTCTGCATGAGCGACATGATGGACTGAGCCTGAGGGGAGGCGGCCGCCTGTTCCATCATGCTGCGCGATCCGTCGTTGCCGGAGCCGCTCTGCGAGACGGCGGACGGGGCCTTCTGCCGGATGAGCGGATGGTCGCCCATGCGCCAGGCCATGGAGAGAGCAAACATCGCGCCGAGGCCCAGAGCCAGCGCGGTCAGAACTATGCGGCGGGAGGAATCAGTCATGGTCGGCCTCCCACTGGGAAAGACGCTGTTCCAGTTTTTTCTGCGAAGAGGCCAGAAAGGCCGTGTAAAGTCCGAGTCCTATCCAGAGCGCGGCGTTGGCCGCCATAAGCCAGGAAACTGCAGTCATGGTATGTCTCCCCGCCTTCCGGCGCGGTATCAGTGTTGTTCGTTTTCGGAGTCCTGCATCATCCGCTCAAACATCAGGGTGTCGAGTCTGCGCCCGAGCATCATCTGACGGTAGCGCAGAAGCAGCATGGCAAGCCAGATGAGGCCGAAACTCACCACGCAGGCGACGACCGCCGCGGCCATTTCCGGTTCCAGTCCGCCGCCCTGCGAGGCGAACACCGCAGGGTGGATCGACCGCCACAGTCGCGCCGAAAGAAAGACGAGCGGCACGTCGAGAAAGCCCGCAATGGCCACCACGGCACAAAGGGCGGCCCGGCGGCTTTCCGGCATGGGCATGGCGCGAAGGGCCATGTATCCGGCATAGATGAACCACAGGATGAGCGCCGTGGTCAGCCGGGGATCCCAGGTCCACCAGACGCCCCAGGAATGACGGCCCCAGATGGACCCCGTGATGAGGGTGAGCGTACAGAAGAGCATGCCTGTTTCCACGGCGGCGGAGGAAAGAAGGTCGTACTTCGGGGCACGGCTCTTCAGGTACAGCACGCCGGCCGCACAGGACAGCGCAAAACTGATGAGTCCCCACCAGGCCAGCGGCAGATGGATGTAGAATATCTTCTGTGCCATGCCCATGACCTGTTCTTCAGGGGCGTACACATAGATGAGCCACTGACAGCCTGCAAGAGCAAGGCCGCCGATGAGGGACAGAACTGCGATGCGTGAATGAGTCATCAGTCATCTCCGCTGTAGACGAAGGGGAAGAGAAGAAGTCCGGCGGCGAGGAACAGCGCGTCGAAGGCGGCGGCGAGACCGATCCAGCGCAGCGCGTCATCCAGCATGGGCTCGGGATCAATGCCCATGGAGACGAGACGGACGCCGGCCAGAAGCATGGGCACGAGCAGCGGGAAGAGCACGATGGAAAGCAGGGATTCTCTTCCGCCCCGCCCCGTGGACAGGGCTCCGAGAAGAGAACCGGATGCCGCCATGCCCGCATCGCCGAGAACAATGCCGAGAAGAGCCGTCGGCCAGGCCTCTTCGAGGTGCTGTCCGAGAAATACGAACACTGCGGGGACGAAGACGCACTGCGCTGCCGCCAGAAGCAGCAGTCCGGCCATGGCCTTGCCGAGCCATACGCCCTGCACCGGCGAGGGAAGCAGCACAAGGCCCAGACGTGCCTGCGCCGTTTCCTCCGCGGCATAGAGCATGTTGAAGATGAGCACCTGACAGAAGGCCGAGGCCAGCCAGAACATGG
>JAXVQY010000267.1:0-4445 GCA_037303805.1 bacterium
ACATAAATACATGTTTAAAAACACGAAAAATTCCTTCCCAAAAATCCTTTACCGTATCCGGCACTCGAACATTGTATTTTATCAGGCTATTGCGTATATTCGCCTCATCGTCTGAGAGGTTATGCCATGCCTGAAACTTTCCGTTTCGTCCGATCCGTGCTGTTCCTGTTTCTTCTGGCCTTTCTGACCGTCGGCGATCACGCCGGGGCTGAAGAAAAAGTATGGCGAGTCCTGTACGTGGAAGGCGGTCCTTTTTCCAATTATCAGCAGACTCTCGCCTATACGGCCCGCGGGCTTGAAAAACTGGGACTCATCAACAACGGACAGGTTCCGGTACCGACCAATACGGAATCCGCGGCTCCGATGTGGCAATGGCTGGCCGACCATGCCAGGGGACGGATCAGATTTCTCAGAGACGGGTTCTACTCGGCCGACTGGGACGCCACGGCCCGCCAGCACATGAAGGAAGCCATCATCGAACGTATCCGAAACCGCAAAGATGTGGATATGGTCATAGCCATGGGCACATGGAGCGGCCTGGACATGAGCTCCGAAGATCTGGGCATTCCCGTATTCTCCATGAGCGTCACCGATGCCGTGACTGCCGGCATTGTGAAATCCGCCGAAGATTCGGGCAAGGACAACGTCCATGCTCAGCTCGAACCCGGGCGCTTCCGTCGCCAGATTTCCATGTTCCATGAAATATTCCACTTCAAAAAACTCGGCGTTCCTTTTGAAGACACACCGGAAGGACGTAACACGGCGGCCATGGATGAAATAGAACGGACGGCTGCCGATCTGGGTATCGAGCTGGTACTGCGTTCAGCCCCTCTGGATCTTCCCGATGCCGACAAGGCCTTCAGCAATCTCAAGAAGTGCGTGGAAGAACTTTCCAAAGAATCCGACGCCATCTATCTGACCTATACCTCGACCCCCATGGAAAAGATACCCGAACTCATGACTCCCATCATCGAGGCCGGGATCCCCTCCTTTGCACAGGCAGGCCCTCAACTTGTGGAATACGGTGTTCTCATGAGTCTTGCTCAGGCCAGCTTTACCGACATCGGACAGTTTGAAGCGGAAGCCATTGCCGCCGTCATCGCCGGTAAAAAGCCGCGCGACGTCAACCAGATCTTCGAACCGGAGCTGGGCCTCTCCATCAATCTCAAGACAGCCATGCGCATAGGCTGGAACCCGCCTCTGGAAATTCTTGCCGCCGTCGATGAAATCTACCAGCAGATCCCGGCGGTGAAATGATGCAGCAGCATCCTCTCCGCAGATTGCTGGCAGGCGGCATAGTTGCGCTTCTCTGTGCTCAGTTGCTGTACGGAGCGCTCATGCTCTCCGCACTCTACAAACAGTACCAGGAACCGGTATTCCAGACCAGCGGACTGGTTTGTCAGGATATTGCCGACCATCTCGGGCTTCTCGTGCGTGTGGGCAAAAGTCTGCGTCCCCGGACCGTCGAACGTTTTCTGTCCCTGTATCACACGCGAACCGAAGCAGAAAACATTGCCGTCACGGATCATTCGGGTAACGTCATCTATCAGTGGGCCCGAAACGGGGCTTCCCGCATTGCCATACCGGCCGATGCCAAAACCGTGTTCGGCCAGATCCGGAAATTTTCCACGGATGACAGTTTCTGGACGGTATGCCCCGTCACGGGAAGAAACGGCGTCATTACCGGCCATGTTTTCATGTCCCTTGATAAAGCCAGAATTTCGGCCCTTCTTGCCGATGCCGCACGAGGCCAGCTTCTGCTTTTTCTCGGCGTATCGCTCGGGGAATGCCTTCTGCTGGCCGGTCTCCTTCGTGTTTTCGCCTTTCCCCGCAGAAAAAATGCCTCCACTTCTGCGAAGCAGTCACCGCTGCGTCTTCGTCTGTGCTTCATGATTCCGCTCATAGCCGGACAGGTTCTTATTCTGGTGCTGCTTCACTCTCCTCTGTCCAGGCTCTATCAGGCGGAAATGTCGCATACCGGCCAACAGATAGCCAGACAGATGACCTGGGATCTGGAACGCCTGGCCGGGATGGGACTGCCCGTCAGCAGTATCCACGGCATGGAAGACTGGATGATGAACAGGCAGGCTCATGTTTCCACACTGGGCATGGCCGTCTTCGACGTGAAGGGTAATCTTCACGCCGCAGCCGATGCCCGCCATGCGATCTCGGAAAAGGACTGGAATGCGCTCTGTGCCGAAATGCCGCCCGTAAAGCTGGATATTCGCCATCCTGCGGACGGTGCTCCCGCAGGGTCCGTACAGATCATCATGAATCCGGCCATGGCGAAGGAAAACCTCCGATCCGTCATGCTGGACAATCTCACCATGACGATCGTTGCCGCACTTTTTCTTTCCGAGCTGCTTTTCCTCCTTCTTATGAGCGGAAAGGGAACTGCAGTCATGTCCCACTCCCCGGAATTCATGCGCCCGATCATATTCGCATGCCTTTTCGCCACGGAAATGTCCATGTCCTACGTGCCCATACGCATCGGCGAACTGGGACTCGACCTTTTCGGACTTCCTCCTGACGTCGTTTCCGGACTCCCCGTTTCCTGCGAGCTTTTCATGGCCGGACTTGCCATGTTCGTCGGAGGATTCTGGAGTCAGAAATCGGGATGGAAGCCCATGCTGCTTTCCGGCCTGCTGCTGGCCTGCCTCGGGTCCTGCGCAAGCTGGCTTTCTTCCGCTCCCCTGCCCTTTATTCTGGCCCGGGGAATGTCCGGTCTCGGATACGGCTTCATCAACCTTTCCGCACAGATATTCGTTATCGCCCATTCCTCTGAAGACAGCAGGGCACGCAACCTCGCCTTCATGTTCGCGGGGCTCTATGCAGGAACGCTGTGCGGCAGCACCATGGGCGGACTCATTGCCGACAGACTGGGATATCATGCCGTCTTTCCCGCCTCTGCCGTCATGCTTGCTCTTACAGTCGCCGTTCTGTTTCGCCTGCTGCCTCACGAAGTCTGGCAGAAAGAAGAAAACTCTTCCTCCCGTCTCACTCTGCGCGAAACGGTGGACTTTTTCCTCGACAGACGCATGGGCGCGCTGCTGCTCTTCTTCATCATACCCAATGCCCTTATTACGGTATGTCTGTTCCAGTTCTTCGTGCCGCTTTCCCTGAGTCAGGCCGGAACTTCTCCCGCAACCATAGGTCGTGTTTTCCTTCTCTACTGCGTCATCGTCATGTTTGCCGGTCCGGCCTTCGGTACTCTGCTCGACAAAGCAAAACACATGGAGCATCCGCTGTTCCTTTCCATGATCATTGTTTCGCTCAGCGTCATCGCTCTGGTCGTGTTCAACGGCCTCACGGCCGCCATGATCAGCGTGGCTCTTCTTGCCGTCAACACGTCCATCGCCGCCAACGGACAGGGGCCCTACGCTCTCTCCCTTCCGGCTGCCGGCCGCTTCGGTCGCGCACGTACCATGGGCTTCTATAATGTGGCCATGCGGATCGGACAGGTCCTCGGACCTCTGAGTCTCGGCATCATGATGTCCGTATGGAACGCCCGAACCGGCCTCACAATCCTTGCCGCAGGCACCGGCTGCTGTGCTCTTCTGTTCGCCGTATTCAGTTTTACAAGAAATACCCGCCCCTCTCAGGAATCCTGATGCCCCGCCTTTTCATCAATATTCACGCTCTACGGCATAACCTTGCCGTCATGAACGAGCTCTGCCGCCGTGCCGGTACGGAAATCATGTTCGTGTTCAAGGAAGCCCCTCTCCACCATGAGCTGACCGCCGAAATCATGAAAGGTTCCCCTGTACACAGACTGGGGCTGGTGGCATGGCCGAACAATTGCCTTCCGTCCATGGCCGGCGTGGAAATACACCATGTCTATGCCCCCTCGCCCTTACTGAGTCAGAAAACTGCGGAGTGCTCCTGTGTCTACATCAACTCCCTCTTCTCAATGCACACTCTGGCCCGTGGAGCCATCCGCAAACCTCAGATACGACTGAGTCTTGAAGTGGGAGACGGAAGAGACGGAGCCATGCCGGAAGAACTCCCCGCGCTCTGCGAAGAAGCAGTCCGACTGGGCTTTTCCCTGCGCGGCCTGTCCGTCAACTTTGCCTGTCTGAGCAACGAGGCTCCTGCGCCGAAGCAACTGCAGGCGGCTGTCCACGCGCTCAGAGACATACGGAAATACTGCCTGCCCGAGGCCGACATTTCGGCAGGCGGAACAGACATGCTGGAACTTGCGGAAACATTTTCTCTTCCGGTGGAAATCAGGGAGCTGCGTTGCGGTACAGGAGTGATGCTGGGGGTATATCCTCTTTCCGGCCTTCCTGCTCCCGGAGCCAGGCAGGATACGTTTCATCTCGATGCGCAGATTCTGGAATGCCGCACAAAGAAAGGACGCCGCACGGCTCTTGTGGACATCGGCACCTTTCATACGGCTCCGGAATGTCTCCTGCCGCCCCTTCCGGGAATCATGTTCCTCGGAT
>JAXVQY010000268.1:0-8096 GCA_037303805.1 bacterium
CGGGAGAGCACGCGGTTACTGTTTTAATCGCCATATCCCACCTCTTATATCACTCGGCAGCCTACTTCTGACCGGCCAGAGCCTTCCAGAGTTTCAGCTGTTCGTCATTCAGATCTTCCGGCTTCGGCACGCTGATCGCGACGGTCACATATTCGTCGCCCCGTCCCGAGGCCGGACCGAGTCCGCGTCCGCGGATACGAAGCCGACGGCCGCTGGAACTGCCGGCGGGGATGTTCATCTCCACCTCGCCGTCCAGCGTGGGCACGCGCTTTTTCGTCCCGAACACGGCTTCCCACGGCTGCAACGTCACGTCGCAGGTCACATCCAGACCGTCCACGCGGAACACCGGGTGCTTCGCGTAGCGAACCGTCAGATAGAGGTCGCCGGCGGGATTGCCGGGATTGCCCTTGCCGCGCAGACGAAGTTTTCCGCCGTCGCGTATGCCGGCGGGAATGGTTATCTGCAGATTGCTCGATGAACCGTTGCCGGAAAGCGTGACCTGCTTGGTACCGCCCCTGCGGGCTTCCTCAAGCGTGATCTCGATTTCGGCTTCCACGTCGGACCCGCGCCGAGAGCGCCGGCTGTACGTTCCGCCGAACGATCCGAACGGGTCGTCCCCGGCGTGTCCGCCGAAGCCGCCGCGGCCCATCTGACCGAACAGCGCTTCAAAAAAGTCGCTGTTCACGCCGCTGAAGCCGCCCTGCGCTCCATTGAAATTGAAGTTGAAGTTCTCGAAGCCGGGACCGCCGGTGAACTGCTGCCCGTCCTTCCAGTCGGGACCGAGCTGATCGTACATCCGACGCTTTTCATCGTCCTTGAGCACTTCATAGGCTTCGTTGATTTCCTTGAACTTCTCCTCGGCGTTCTTGTCGCCGGGATTCAGGTCGGGATGATACTTGCGGGCGAGCTTCTTGTAAGCCTTGGAGATCTCGTCTTTCGATGCCGAACGCTCCACGCCCAGCAACTTGTAATAATCCTTGTAAGCCACACCCATATCATTGTCTCCTGTGATGCTCCGTTTTCTGCATCGACATTCAGATAAGCACGGCCCTGCACGAGTCAAGAGGAATTGTTCCTGATTTTCAGCAGGAAAGCGGCAGAAAAATCCCGGAAGCCCTGTCCTGCACGGCTCCCGGAGCAAAAAAAAACACGGCCCGCCCGCACGGAGGATCTCCGCACGGACGAACCGCATCATTGATAATCATTACACCCGGATATGGTCGGAAACCGCCGGGATCCCGGTCATCAGCCGCTGCTCATCACCTTCCGCACGAGGACGCGCTGATTCGGATACAGCGGCGTGTCCGGCGTCAGCAGCGTATCGCCGCAGGCCACGATGGCCGTGCCCTGACGCAGCCCCAGCGTGTGCAGCAGGATACCGACATTCTTGGCCTTCACGCGGGGTACGTCCACCTGCGTTTCCTCAGGCTGACACGTCACATGCACCACCTTGGCGGGCCAGGGCTCGCCTTCGGCCGGACGGCGGCCGTCGAGCAGCGCCGCGCGGCCCTCGGCCGTCATGAGTTCCGGGTCGCGGTACGGACACCGGCCCGGGCAGCGATCGTCGGCACAGCGGCCGAAAGGTTCGGGTCTGACGTCGATCATGGCGGCCTACTTCACGGTAAGGACCACAAAGCCCTTCTTGCCGTACTTGAGCGTATACTCTCCGGCAGGCAGAGCGGTCAGTCCGTCGGTCAGCTTTTCGCCGTTCACCTTGAGGGAACCGGCAGCGATCTTGCGCTTGGCCTCGCCGCGCGAAGGCACAAGGCCGGTGGCGGCCAGAATGGCCACGGGAGAGCAGTCGTCTTCCGCGGAATTCACGCTCCAGGTGATGGCGTCTTCGGGAATGCCGCCCTTCCTGAACACGTTGTTGAAGCCTTCACGGGCGGCCGCGGCCGCTTCCTCGCCGTGGTAGCGCGCCACGATTTCCATGGCGAGCTCTTCCTTCACCAGCTTGGGATGCAGGGAGCCGGCCTCCACGCGGGCCTTCATGTCCGCGATTTCCTCGAGGGACTTCACGGAAATGAGTTCGTACCAGTTCCACATGAGATCGTCGGAAATGGACATGGCCTTGCCGAACTGGTCGGCAGGCGATTCCATGACGCCGATGTAGTTGCCGTAGGACTTGGACATCTTGCGTTCGCCGTCGAGTCCCACGAGCAGCGGCATGGTCAGGGCACACTGGGATTCCAGACCGTAATGCCCCTGAAGGGTACGGCCCATGAGCAGATTGAAGATCTGGTCGGTGCCGCCCATTTCCACGTCGGTGCGCAGCATCACGGAGTCGTAGGCCTGAAGCAGCGGATACATGAATTCATGGATGGCGATGGGAGAATTTTCGCGGTAACGCTTGGCGAAGTCGTCGCGTTCCATCATGCGCGCCACGGTGCAGTTCGACATGAGACGCAGAAAATCGGCGGGCGTGAGCGCATCGCCCCATTCGGAATTGAACCTCACGGAGGTCTTTTCCGGATCGAGAATCTTGAACACCTGTTCCTTGTAGGTCTCGGCGTTGCGCTTCACGTCCTCTTCGGTGAGCGGAGGACGGGTCTTGGACTTGCCGGAAGGATCGCCGATACGGCCGGTGAAGTCGCCGATAAGGAAGGTGACGTTGTGTCCCAGTTCCTGGAACTGACGCATCTTGTGGATGACCACGGTATGCCCGAGATGCAGATCGGGTGCCGTGGGGTCGAAGCCCACCTTGATGTTCAAGGGCTTGTCGCGGGCCAGTTTCTTGCGAAGGTCCTCTTCGCTCACAAGGTCCACAATGCCGCGACGTATGATCTTCACCTGTTCGTCAATGGTCATCTCTGTATTGCTCCTGCCGGTAGCGGCGCTGAATGATATGGATGTTTGCCCTGCCGGACAGGGGCCGGAGCACGGGCAAGCCGGTATTCTCTCAGGCTTGGCCCTCTCTGTCAACGGCCCGCGGCACCGCCGGCGCGCAGCCCGAAAACGCCCCCGGAAAAATTTTTTCTCCGCCGCCATAAAATATCATGCTCCCCCTTGACTCCATGCACGAACCTAGTAAAACTACGTACATACTTCTCAGGGCGGGGTGAAAGTCCCCACCGGCGGTGATCCGGCGAAAGTCGGAAGCCCGCGGGCGAATCTTCACGGGAAGATCCGCAGATCCGGTGCAAATCCGGAGCCGACGGTAACAGTCCGGACGAAAGAGAATGGATCCCAGGCCCCTTTTCCGGGGCACCCTCTCTCCTCTCTTCCAGCGCCTTATGCCGCCCTGATGCCGGATATTCTCCAAAAGGAGTTTGTCATGCGTCAGCTTTCCATCCTTGAATCCTTCGGAAATCCCCGCGAACGTGTCGAACGTGCCATCGCCTCCCTCAAAAGCGGCAACGGCGTGCTCATCGTCGACGACGAAGACCGTGAAAACGAAGGCGACCTCATCTATGCCGCCGAAACCCTCACGCCTCAGCAGATGGCTCTGCTCATCCGCGAATGCAGCGGCATCGTCTGTCTGTGCCTGACCGACGAAAAGGCAAACGCGCTCGATCTGCCCCCCATGGTGCAGAACAATACCAACAAGAACCACACCGCCTTCACGGTGACCATCGAAGCCGCCAGGGGCGTGACCACCGGCGTGTCCGCCTCCGACAGAGTGACCACCGTCAAGGCCGCCATCGCTCCCGACGCCAGGCCCGAGGACCTCAACCGTCCCGGCCACATCTTCCCGCTGCGCGCCAAGCCCAACGGCGTGCTGGAACGCCGCGGCCACACCGAAGTGACCGTGGATCTGTGCCGCATGGCGGGCTTCGCCCCGGCCGGCGTGCTGTGCGAACTCACGCTGGAGAACGGCACCATGGCGCGTCTGCCCGAAGTGGCGGAATTTGCCCGCGCCCACAACATGCCTCTCGCCACGGTCGACGACGTGGCTCAGTACCGCATGGCCATGGAAGGCGCCAAGTAATACGGTTTCCCGGATGATGCAGGGCCCCGGTCGAAGATTCGGCCGGGGCCCTTTTCGTATCGTCCGATCAAGGCGGCGTCCCGTTCCGGGGAGGAACGCGGGACGCCCCTTCCCGGAAAACGCCGACGCGCCTACCGCATGCGGCCCGCAGCGCCGTCCAGCGCCGCACGCATGACCATGAAGAAACGCCCCTTCCGGGAACGGAACGTGCGCCAGGAAAACGGCAGCGCCAGCAGCATGAAGGGCAGCGCAAAGGGATGCGCCCGGCGCAGCAGATAGAAACGCGCCCGGATGAAATTCATGTCGTCCTTGGGAGAGAGCTCGGGATCGTCGGTCACGCTCAGAAAGGGCGTCAGTCCGGCGGTGGAACAGTCCATGCGCCGCACCAGGGCACCGGGAGCCCAGTTCAGGGCGTATCCGGCCTTTCTGGCTCTGAGCCCGTATTCCACATCCTCGTAGAATCCGCTGAAACGTTCGTCGAACAGGCCGATGTCCTCGGCCATGTCCCGGGTGATCAGGCAGCAGGCATCGGAAACGTAGTCCAGCTTTGCGGCGATCTCCTTTCTGTCGGAAAGGCCGTGTCGCTCCAGTCCCTTGTCCAGCGGGATCTGATCGCCGGTCCAGCGGCTCCAGCGTCCGCCCGCGGCGCATTCCAGCACGTCCGAATCCTTCACGAGCTGGGTGGATCCCACCATGCCGATGGGCAGGCGCAGATCGTCGTCCTCCAGATGCCGCAGCAGCGCCGCCAGCGTGAACGATTCCGGCCGCGCGTCGTTGCGCAGCAGCCAGAATCCGTGACAGTCGCGGTCGTACAGCAGAAAACGCATGCCCGCATTCATGGCACCGCCTATGCTTTCCGGTTCTTCCCGGCGCAGCAGCACCAGAGGCGCCGCCGAGGAATCGGAACCGTACACCTCCACGGGATCGGGAAGGCCCGTCCGGGCCGCGAGTTCGCTCCACCCTTCCAGGATCCTGTCGGCCACGGCGTTGTCCGATCCGTTGTCGCACACCACCACGCGACGGGGAATCCCGCTCTGCCTGTGAACGCATTCAAGGCATTCCAGCGTATTTTTCCAATCATTATACGTCAGAATGATGACGCCGACTTCCGTATGTTCCATGCTGATCTCCTCGAATGCTCACCAGAAAGACATTTCTCATGACTATGGCCCGCCCTCTTCGTTCCGTCAAGGCAGGTTGCGCTTATCCTCCTTGTAACACCGGCGTATGAAATCCACCACCTGTCTTTCCTCAGGGATGAGCGCGTCGCTTTCCAGATAGACCAGATAATGAAACGACGGCATGAGGTGCAGCCCCTCCACGGGCAGCGCCCGGATCAGCCCGTTGGTGATGTACCAGCTGTAGGCCGACATCCTGTTCAGAAAACATCCCGCGGCCTTGTTCTGCGCCACCATCTGCATGATGTTCTCGCGGCTGTTCACATAGGCATACTGCTTTATGCCTATCACATCGAAAATCTTCTTCTGAAAGAGCTGATTGCGTTTCAGCATCTGATTGGAATACGTGGCCAGCTTCAACGTGGAGCACTCCGCAACCGTCAGGCTGTCCTTTTTCGCCAGCGGATGACTGGTGGAAAGAAAGACGTAATATTCATCCTTCATGAGCGGTTCGCTGCGGAACCCCATCTCCCGGTACTGGGTGATCAGCTTTTCGGCCTCCCCCTCCGAAAACGCCGTGACGCCGATATGCGCCTTGCCCTGCTGAAGAAACGAATAGAGATCATACACCGTGGCCTCGTGCAGCACGATGTCCACCAGCGGAAACACGCTCTTCATCCGGGAAAAGATATGCTCAGCCAGATAATTGCAGGCCGACGGAATGGCCACCACGGGCACAAGCACGGGATCCGTCTTGCCCGCTCCCAGCCTCCTCCAGGACGCCATCTTCGACGCAAGCTCGGCAAGAAGACTCTTGCAGTCCTCGTAAATGCGCACCCCCCATGCCGTGGGCACGCAGCCCCTGCGGCTGCGCACCAGAAGCTGAACCCCCAGTTCCTCTTCCAGCGCACGGATGGAATTGGTCAGCGCAGGCTGCGTGATGTTGAGCTTCTGCGACGCCTTGTTGAACGAGTGCGATTCTACTACCTGAACAAAATATTGAAGCTGCTCGAGACGCATGAGACTCCGACGAAATGTGCTATAAAAAAATTTATAACCAACTTATAAAAAAAAGAAATTATACACAAGAGTCCGCATTCTGTATGACGGTATGGTGAAAGGAGCCGCAAGCTCCCGTCAGACAACTTTCAGGAGAAACGCCATGACACAGCCTTCCGCCGTTGACAGCAGGCATATCCTGCATATCGTCATTTTCTTTCTTCTCACCTTCGGCATCGGATTTCTGCCGCCCGTCGGCATTACCCCCATGGGCATGAACATTCTCGGCGTCTTCCTCGGCATGCTCTACGGATGGACCTTCATAGGCTTCGCCTGGCCCAGCATGATCTGTCGCGCTCGGCTTCACCGGGTACGCCGAGCCCGGCAAGATCATCGGCAGCGCCTTCAGCAGTCCCGCCGTGCTGTTCACCATGTTCGTGCTGGCCTTCACCGCCTACTGCGACAAGAGCGGCATCAACAACATCATGGCCAAGTGGTGCCTGAGCCGCCGCGTGTTCGCCGGTCATCCGTGGATCTTCACGGCCAGCGTGCTCACGGGCACGCTCATCATCGGCTTTCTCGTGGACGGCGTTCCCGCAGCCTTCCTCATCGCGGGCATTCTCTATTCCATGTTCCACGACATCGACATGAAGCAGGGCGACGACTATCCCGCCTACCTGCTCGCAGGCGTGTACATGGCCGGCGTGCTCTCCTTTGCCTGCAAGCCCTGGGCCGGTCAGAACCTCATGGGCATCAGCGCCCTTTCCGACGTGTCCGGCGGCGCGGCCGTCATCAACAACATCACCCTCATCGTGCGCTTCATTTTCCGCCCGGACATCGCCCGTCTTTCCCATCTCACGCCGGAATACCTCGACCGCATCAGCTCGCAGATACACATAGACAACAAGCAGCGCGTCGCCGCCACCGCCCTTGTCGTGTTCCTCCTCGTCATGTTCCTGCCCAACATCCTGCCCGCCGGTTCCGCCGCGGCGAAGTTCTTCGGCAAGTTCAACATGGTGGTGGCCATGGTGGTCATTCTCGGCGTGCTCTCCTTCCTGCGCGTGGACGGCGAACCCGTGTTCGACTTTCACGACTGCGCTTCCGGCATCAACTGGAACGTCATCTGGATGCTGGCCGCCTCCATGCCCGTTTCCGCGGCCCTGAGCAGCGACGGCGCAGGTCTGAGCAGAGTGCTCACCGACATTCTCAGCAGCTTCGTGGGCGACGGCAACATTCTCATATTCCTCGCCGGCTTCATGATCTTCATCAAC
Source organism: bacterium (assembly GCA_037303805.1). GTDB lineage: Bacteria > Desulfobacterota > Desulfovibrionia > Desulfovibrionales > Desulfovibrionaceae > Mailhella. The sequence goes on from JAXVQY010000268.1 coordinate 7,317, forward strand.
ATCATGACGCAGTTCACGCACAACGTCACCATCGTGCTCATCGCGGTTCCCCTCATCTGGAACCTCAGCCAGAGCACGGGAATCAATCCTTCAGGCTTCACCGTTCTCATGCTGCTGGCGGCGGGCGCGGCCTACGCCACCCCGGCCGCTTCCACGGTGGGCGCCCTTTCCTTCGCCAACGGCGCATGGGTAGGCATGCGCAGAGCCTTCAAGGCAGGCATCTTCGGCTGCGTGGCGGCCATCATCTGCATGCTCGGCCTCGGCCTGCCGCTCGTCATGGTCACCGTCGGACTCTAACAACATCCTTTCACCCAAGGAGCACCATCATGGTTATAGATTTTCGCGTCCGTGCGCCTTTTGTCGCCTACAAGGACAACTTCTTCACCCAGGAATCTCTTGATCGCCTGAACAACGAAAGCATGCTCCGCGTGGACGCTCCGGTTTCCCCTTCCGCCCGGCAGTATTCCATGCCCCTGCTGCTGCAGGAAGCCGACGAAGCCGGCATCGACAAGCTGGTCGTGCCGGTGCGCAAGGCCACGAACGGACGCAACGAGGATCTTGAGGAACTCATTGCGCAGTATCCCGACAGACTTGTCGGACTCGCGGGCCTCGACCCCCACGACGTCAGCGCCGCCATTGCGGAAGCCGAACGCTTCGTGGTCAACGGCCGCTGCACCGGCATCGTCATTGAGCCCGGCCAGGACACAACTCCCTGGCTCGTCTATTCCGCCTGGGTCTTCCCCCTGTACTACTACTGCCAGGAACACGGCTTTCCGCTGG
>JAXVQY010000269.1:0-1238 GCA_037303805.1 bacterium
AGCAGACTGTGAACGTATTTTCGAACGATTTTACCGTGTGGAAAAAGAAAGGGTATCCCCCTCCTCGACCGGCCTGGGACTGGCCATCTGCAAGCATATCGTAGAACGTCACGGCGGCATGATCCGGGCGGAAAAGGGTCCGGGAGGCATGTTTCTTTTCACCATACCCCTGGCACGCTGAAAAACGGAAAACGTCCCGGTTCCCGTACGGAAAACCCCGTTTACAGTGTTGACATCCCCCATGAAAACCCATAAAAAGAATGTCCGAAGCGCCAGCTTAGCTCAGTTGGTAGAGCAACTGATTCGTAATCAGTAGGTCTGGAGTTCAAGTCTCCAAGCTGGCTCCAGTGAAATCAAGCCCTCATGGTAAATACCGTGAGGGCTTTTTCGTTGGGATCGACCTTGCCGACATGATGTTACAGGTAAGGTTAACACCCGAATGAAAATGATGGTCTTGACTGATTACGCCATAAAAAATGTATATTTCTCTATAAGATATCAACCATGATATAGCATGCCATATTTAGCCAATTCAGGTATGGTTGTCGGGTACAGAATGAACCAGGTCATATTTCTTAGTATCGTAATCACCATGCCCGTCGTTCTGCCCAGCCGCACGAATGAAAAAAATCTTCAAACAAAGGGCATGCATTCCGCCGATTTCATGCGGTGAACGCGTTCGAAAAGTCATTCCCAGAATGCTCCCGAAATATGTTGTCGGAAGACCTCCCTCACCTGTGAATAATATTTTCCCACGAAACAATGCCTGATCGTTATGAACGAGCCCGGAAGGCGTCACCCCTCAGAGGGAAATATGCGTGAAGTCCAAAACTGCAGGAGCATTCCTCTCCTGTTCGCCGCAGCATCTCATGACGGAAAGCATCATTAATTAAAGGGACGGAACCTCTTCAACATGATCATAACCTGCTCTCCATCCTGAGCAGGGACAGCCTCCTGCCGAATCACAGTCTCAGAAAAACGACGTTAAAAAAATATCCGGTTCTGGGCAGACAACAACCCGGAAACCGGACCTGAACAGGCAGAAAAGCCCCGGCCTTTACTCCGACATCTGTACCTGATGCCGAAAGGCTTTCCGGGGACTTTCCACGATTTTCTCTTTCGTCATTTGCCTGCCGCAGCGTCCTTTTTTCCGGTCTCGTCAGGCAGGAGAGCAGCCTCCCACATTTCCTGATAATACATGCAGGTACCGGGATTCCAGGCTGTGGCAGTAGCATGGT
>JAXVQY010000270.1:0-7788 GCA_037303805.1 bacterium
AAGCCTTACAGGCGCACAAGAGGAACCACCGGCTATGCCGGTGGGGCCCCTTTTCAGTTAAATGGATAAGCGCCGGACAAATGATTTTTCATCGAAGCGCGGCGGGTATAAAAAAGCAGAGGCAGACTCGAAAGTCTGCCTCTGCTTTTTGGCCTTGTTGTCGGAATTACTTCCAGCTGTCCATGCTGCAATGCTTGACGCGATCACGCTCTTCAGCGGCCTTGCCGTCGTTGAAGCGGTCAAGAGTACCGACGAGGTAACCGGTGATGCGGCGGATACGCTCGAACTTCACATTGGAACCGACAAGGATCTGGTCGGTGGTCGCAGCCACATCGGATTTGCAATGAACCATGAGAACGCTCCTTAAAGTTTGATATTCGCAATTTTGTCACGGGCTTCACTTTTTTCGTCGCTGGTGCGGCTGTCGTGAATGTAGCCCTTGATCTGTTTCAGAACGGAGAGAGGAATACCTTCGCCGTCGTGTCTGCCGCAGCGCGGGCAGACGTCGCCGATGATGCCGGTGTAGCCGCACACGGGATCACGATCGACGGGATGGTTGATGGAACCGTAGCCGATGCCCATTTCCTTCATGGCTTTGACGATATCCTCGAAAGCCTGGAGGTTGTTGAGCGGGTCGCCGTCCACTTCCACATAGCTGATGTGGCCGCCGTTGGTGAGGGCGTGGTACGGCGCTTCAAGACGAATCTTGTTGAAGGCATTGATGGGGAAGTACACCGGAATATGGAAGGAGTTGGTGTAATAATCCCTGTCGGTAATGCCGGGAATGCTGCCGAAGAGCTTGCGGTCGTACTTGACGAAACGTCCGGCGAGGCCTTCGGCGGGAGTGGCGATGACGGTGAAGTTCAGACCGGTTTCCTCGCCCTTGGCATCGGAACGTTCACGCAGCGTACGTACGATGCGCAGACCGAGTTCCTGGGCTTCTTCGGATTCACCGTGATGAACGCCGATAAGAGCCTTCAGGCATTCGGCGAGACCGATGAAGCCTGTGGTCAGAGTGCCGTGCTTGAGCACTTCACCTACTTCATCACCGGGAGCCAGTCCGTCGGAATCCAGCCAGATGCCCTGTCCCATGAGGAAGGGATAGTTGCGGCAGCGCTTGTGGCTCTGAATTTCCAGACGTTCGAGAAGCTGGCCGAACACAAGGTCGATCTTCTCGTTGAATTCCTCGAAGAAGCCTTCCACGTCGCCGCGATGCTTGAGACCGAGGCGGGGCAGATTGATGGACGTGAACGAGAGATTGCCGCGTCCGAACGTGGTTTCGCGTTCGGGATCATAGCGGTTGGCCATGACACGGGTACGGCAGCCCATGTAGGCGACTTCATGGTTGGGATCGTTGCCCTTGAGATAGGGAGCATTGAAGGGCGCATCCATGAAGGAGAAGTTCGGGAACAGGCGCTTGGCCGACACGCGGCAGGCCAGCTTGAACATGTCGTAGTTGGGATCTTCGGGATTGAAGCTGTAGCCTTCCCGCACCTTGAAGATATGAATGGGGAAGATGGGCGTTTCACCGTTGCCCAGACCGGCATCTTCGGCAAGCAGAGTGTTCTTGATGACCATGCGGCCTTCGGGGGTGGTGTCCGTGCCGTAGTTGATGGAGCTGAAAGGCACCTGGGCGCCCGCACGGCTGTGCATGGTGTTCAGGTTGTGGATCAGTCCTTCCATGGCCTGATAGGTGTCTTTGTCGGTCTTGGCGAGGGCCTTGTCGATGACATGGGAGGCCTCTTCTTCAGACAGACGCTTCATGAGCTGCTCACGCACGAAGGCAAGCCCTTCCTCATCGAGAATGGAGCGGAAGGAGGCATATTCTCCCGTGGGGAAGGCCTTGGCACGCAGAACTTCCTTCAGTTCGTTGCGGAAGTCTTCCGGAGCGTCACGCATGTCGAGCGCAAGGTCGAGATTCTTGATGAAGCTGCGGGCTACACCGGGAGCCAGACCGTATTCAAAGTTGGGGATGCTCTGTCCGCCGTGCTGATCGTTCTGGTTGGACTGTATGGCGATGCAGGCCAGAGCGCTGGCGCACTGGATGCTGTTGGGTTCGCGCAGGAATCCGTGACCGGTGTTGAAGCCGCCGTTGAACAGCTTCTTGATGTCGATCTGGCAGCAGGTCGTGGTCAGAGACAGAAAGTCGAGATCGTGAATATGGATGTCGCCTTCCTCATGGGCACGACTGTATTCGGGCGAGAGCAGATAGTTCTTGTAGAACGCCTTGGCTGCTTCGCTGCCGTAACGGAGCATGGTGCCCATGGGGGTATCGCCGTCGATGTTGGCGTTTTCGCGCTTGAGATCGAGCTCTTTGGCATCCGTGAAGGAAAGATCCTTCAGGGTGTTCATCAGCCTGGTCTTCATTTCGCGCACGCGGGTACGTTCGTTGCGGTAGAGAATGTACGCCTTGGCGGTGCGGGCGTGGCCGGCTTCGATGAGAACCTTTTCCACCAGATCCTGAACATGTTCCACGTCCGGGGTATCGTTGCCCTCGGCTTCGAGCATGTCGAGCACCTGATCGGCGAGATTGCGGGACATGGCGCGGTCAGTCCCGCCCTGGGCCTTGGCCGCGCGGAAGATCGCCTCATCTATCTTGGCGATGTCAAAGGGGACTATTCGAGAATCGCGTTTCTTGATGAAGCGAATCATAACCTGTGTAACCTCTGTAACCTCTGAATTTGAGCCAGACGGCTCGGGAATGAATACTGTATGCCGATTATCTCAGCAACATCGCGATTATACTGATAAAATACTCGGGTGCAATATCGGCGGACTGCTTTTTTTCGTATGTTTTCATGCCGTGAATCGAGGATTCTTTCCGACCCGAGAAGAAGAGCCTAGCCTGCCGGAAGGAGTGGGTCAAGAGGCGTTCCGAAAAGAACAGAGGCTTATCCGATAGTCTCGACATGAGATTCGTCTGAGGGCGCGGGTCCGGGGGATCCCAAAAATTTTTTTGTGCAGGAAGGGTGCGCGTCAGAGCCCTTGACAAGCGGGAAGGTCATGGGTAAAACGTCTTTACGCAGTGGAAGGTAAGGTTCATTTCGGATCTTGCCTTTCTTACATCCTGATGCACCGCGCAAGGCGGTCTGGTAGGGTGGCCTGACGACGGCCTCCCTTTTTTATTATATAAGGTACGATACATGGGAAAAGGTCTTTCTCCTGAACAGATCGTCCGTCGCGTCCGCGAGGCGGCGGAACCGGTCATCGCGTCGTTCGATCTGATGCTTTGGGGCATTGAGGTCGTGGCCGGCGGGCGCACCGTGGTGCGTGTGTATGTGGACGCTCCCGCGGACAAGGTCTCCGAGGGGGCCGGCAACGGTGAGAACGGCATGCTGGAAGGCGTGTCCGTGGATCAGTGTGCGGAAATTTCCCGCATGGTGGGACTGGCGCTTGAGGTGGACGAAGTGTTTTCCGATGCCTGGGTGCTGGAAGTGTCTTCGCCGGGCATGGACCGGTTGTTTTTTGAGCCCGGTCAGCTTGTCCCCTATGTCGGTCGGGAAATAGACGTGACGCTCGCGGATCCTCATCCCGACATTGCCGGGCGGCGCAAGTTCAAGGGCCCGCTTGTGAGCGTTTCGGAAGACGGCTTCACCATGGAGGTGCTGGTTGCACCCGCTTCGGGTGAAAAGCCCGTACCTGCCAATGTTTCCATCCGATGGGACTGGGTAAGAAAGGCACGCCTTGTCCCTGTTTTTCCTGACACCAGCAAGCCCGGAGCCGGAAAGAATGCGAAAAAAGCGACCGGCAAAGGCGGAGGTAAGCAAGCATGAGCCTGGAACTGAAGAAAGCCATTGAACAGATCAGCAAGGACAGAGGGCTGGATCGAGATATGCTCATCAGCACTCTCGAGGAAGCCGTGCGCACGTCCGTGACCCGCAAGTACGGTGACGATCTGGATGTGGAAGTGCACTACAGCGACGACACTGGCGACATTGAGGTGTTCCAGTTCAAGTTTGTCGTGGATGAGGTGGAAGATCCCCTTACACAGATTTCGCTGGAAGAGGCCCGTCAGCACGATCCGTCCATTCAGATCGATGACGAGATGGGCTTCCGCCTCAAGGTGGAGGATCTCGGCCGCATTGCCGCCCAGTCCGCCAAGCAGGTGATCATTCAGCGCATGCGCGACGCCGAGCAGGAACTCATTTATGAGGAGTTCAAGGATCGCGTGGGCGAAATCGTCAGCGGCATGGTGCAGCGTCGCGACAAAGGCGGCTGGGTCATCAATCTCGGTCGTACCGAAGCGCTCCTGCCCCGCGAAGAGCAGATTCCCAGAGAACATTACAAGCGCAACGACCGTATTCAGGCACTCATCATTGATGTGCGTCGTGAAGGCCGCGGTCCCCAGGTCATTATTTCCCGTGCGCACCGCGATTACATGGCCGCGCTGTTCCGCCGCGAAGTGCCCGAAGTGGACGACGGCAGCGTGCAGATCATGGGCGTGGCCCGTGATCCCGGTTCCCGTGCCAAGGTGGCCGTGCTCTCCCGTGAGCGCGACATCGACGCCGTGGGTGCCTGCGTGGGTGTGCGCGGTTCCCGTATTCAGAACATCGTGCAGGAGCTGCACGGTGAACGCATCGACATCGTGGTGTGGAATCCCGATATCGCCACGTATGCCCGTAACGCTCTGGCTCCGGCGCTGGTTTCCCGCATCAATGTGGATGAGGCTTCCAACCTTCTGGAAGTCACCGTGCCGGACGATCAGCTTACCAACGCCATCGGCCGCAAGGGACAGAACGTCAAGCTGGCGGCCAAGCTGCTCGGCTGGAAGATAGATATCTTCACGGAGTCCCGTTACAACGAAGCCAATGCCGCCGGTCGCGGACTGGAGCAGGTGGCCAGTGTTGCCGAAATCCCCGTGGATAAGCTGATGGAAGCCGGCTTCCGCTCTCTCGACGCTCTGCGCGGAGCTTCAGATGCTGAACTTGCGGAGAAGCTCGAACTTACCGATGCCCGCATCGCGGATCTGCGCGCAGCCGTGAATTTCCTCAGCCCGGTCGTGGAAGGCGATGCCGCGAAAGAGGAAAACGCGGACAAGGACGAGGAATAGAGCATGGCGGAGAGGCAGGGACCCGTCCGCATGTGTGTCGTATGCAGACGGCGCTTTGCCAAGTCGCAGCTCCTGCGTCATGTGCCTGCCCCAGAAGGTGCCGCCGCCGGGAACGGACTTGAAGCAGATGAAGCTCAGACAAGGCCGGGCAGAGGCTGCTATGTGTGCGACGATCCGAATTGCAGGTCGCGCTTTGCAGGCATGAAATTCAGGCGCAAATCTCATAAGGGGAGTAAGAATGGATAAGATAAAGATAAAGGATGCCGCTACCGAGCAGGGCATAAAGCCCGAAGAGCTTGTGGCCCGTTTGCACGAGGCCGGGATAGAAAAGACGGTAAAAGGTTCCATCTCCCCGGAAGAATACGAAAAAGTCAAGGTTAAAAAGTCGGAGGCCTCTGTGGAAGTTGTCCGAAAGGACGTTATTATACGTCGTCGTTCCAAGCCGGCAGCGGCGGAAGCTCCTGCCGCACCCGTAGTCGAAGAACAGACCGCGGCTCCCGTTGCCGCTGCAACGGCCGCTCCTGAAACCGGCGCGGCAGAATCGAAGCCCGCGGCTCCCGCTGCGGAAAAGGCTCCCAGAAAGGCCAAAGCCACCCGTGAGCCTGCTCCTGTGGCCCGCATCGTGCGTCCTGCCCATGTCGTCACGCCTGCTCCGGCAGCCGTCGTGGTGGAAACTCCTGCTGCTCCCGCTGCGGCGAAGGTGGTGGAAAAGCCTGCCCCCGAAGTGAAATCGGCTCCCGCGGTCGAGCCCGCAAGTGAAGAGAGCAAGGCCGACAGAGCGCCCCGCGCCCGTAAGGTGGAGACGCCTTCGGCCCGTATCGTGACGCCGCGTCCCGCGCCTGTCGCTGCTGTAGTGGAAGCTCCCTCCGCTCCTGAAGTCAAGGTCGTGGAAAAGCCTGCTGCCGAGGGGAAGGAAGCTCCTTCTTCCGAAGCTCCTCGTGCGGAACGCGCCCGTCGTGCTCCCGCCGCGTCCGCGGAACCGGAAGGATCTTCTCAGCCCAGCCTGCTGCCGCCCGTTCAGGAACGTCGTCACGCCGCCGAAGAGTCTGAAGGTGAAGACAGCCGCAGGAAGGCTCAGCCTGCTGCCGCCGACAGCGCTCCTCGTGTGCGTGTGATTTCCCGTCCCGATCCTACGCAGGCCCGCATCATCCGTCCTGCGTCTCCTTCGGAAGGTCGTTCCGGTCATGACGGCGACGGCCGTCGCGACGGCGGACGTCGAGATATGCGTGATTCCCGCGGCGGGCGTACGGATGCCAGGGAAGGTCGTGACGGTGACAATCGTGACCGTGACGGTCGCGACAGCCGCGATAACCGTCGTTCCGGCGGTAACCGTCCTTCCGGCAATCGTCCGGCAGGGCGTTCGTCCGGCGGTGCGTCCTTTACGCCTCCCTTCGGTCAGCAGCCGCCCATGGACAACGAGCAGAGCCGTAAGAAGCGCAACAACAAGAGCCGCCGTTCCACGGATTTCCCGCAGGATTCCGATGACTTCAGCCGCCGTCACGGTGCTCCCGACATGGACGATGATGAAGGCATGGTGCGTACCCGTCGTTCGCACAAGCCCAAGAAGCAGCAGCATCAGGTTCAGAGCCAGTCCACCCAGCCCATGAAGGCCGCCAAGCGTAAGATTCGTGTGGAAGAGTCCATCCGTGTGGCGGATCTGGCCCATCAGATGGGTGTGAAGTCCAGCGAGATCATCAAGATTCTGTTCGGTCTCGGCGTGATGGCCACCATCAACAACGCCCTTGATATCGACACGGCCACACTGGTGGCTTCGGAATTCGGCTACGAAGTGGAAAAGGTGGGCTTTTCCGAAGAGGATTATCTGGTGCCTACCGTGGCGGATACCCCAGAAATGCTCAAGCCCCGTCCTCCGGTCGTGACCATCATGGGCCACGTCGACCACGGCAAGACCTCTCTGCTCGACGCCATCCGCAAGACCAGCGTGACCAGCGGCGAAGCCGGCGGCATCACGCAGCACATCGGTGCCTATCACGTCAAGACCAAGCGCGGCGATATCGTATTCCTCGATACGCCCGGCCATGCGGCATTCACCGCCATGCGTGCCCGCGGCGCCCAGGTGACCGACCTCGTGGTGCTCGTGGTGGCTGCCGATGACGGCGTCATGGAACAGACCCGTGAAGCCATCAACCACTCCCGTGCCGCCGGTGTGCCCATTCTGGTGGCCGTGAACAAGATTGATAAGGAAACCGCCAATCCCGACCGCGTGCTTCGTGAGCTTTCCGAGCTCGGCCTGCAGCCTGAGGCCTGGGGCGGCGATACCGTGGTGGGCATGGTTTCCGCCAAGACCGGCAAGGGCCTCGACGAGCTTCTGGAACTCATTGCTCTGCAGGCTGAAATTCTGGAACTCAAGGCCAACCCCAACAAACCTGCCCGCGGTCACGTGGTGGAAGCGAAGCTCGACAAGGGCCGCGGCCCCGTGGCTACCGTCCTTGTGCAGGAAGGTACTCTTCATCAGGGCGACGTCTTCGTGTGCGGCGTGTTTGCCGGTCGCGTGCGTGCCCTGTTCAACGATCAGGGCCGCAAGATCAAGGAAGCCGGGCCTTCCATGCCTGTGGAAATCCAGGGCTTTGAAGGCGTGCCGGAAGCCGGTGACGAGTTCGTGTGTCTTGATGACGAAAAGCTGGCCCGCCGCATTGCCGAATCCCGTGCCACCAAGCTGCGTGAGAAGGAACTGGCCAAGGTGTCCCGCGTGACCCTTGAAAACTTCCTCAAGCAGA
>JAXVQY010000271.1:0-7754 GCA_037303805.1 bacterium
TAAGTTTTTACTCCAGATATACTGCTTGTTGCCCGCCTGATTACTATTTTTCATAAGCAGTCCTTCCCGGAAAATGTGCTGGTATTTTTCTTACAGGAAGATCTTGATAGCGAGTCGCGTGGTCAAAATTCATTCTTTCTTCCTAAAAATCTTGACGTCGTAGGGGTCTAAGTCTTAGGCTCTCTTCTCACCTTAAATCGAGTTCTTGTCGGGAAATTTCATCGTTTCTCAGGGAATTCTTCCCTACTATGCATACTGTCGCCGGAATAAATTGTGCTGACAGCCTGTATTCTCTCCTCTGCGATGTCGATTTTCTTTATCCGGTGCTCGAATTCATAAACAGACACGACTTCATGCTGTTCTGTCGAACGGCTTATATGTCGATCCTGTGTAATCCCAAGTTTATCTGATCATTGATATGAAGGGGGATGAACTTGGCTTCGGTGCTGTCCTGTTAAAATTAAAAGGTCAGTGACAGATGCGGAATGGGGTATGCTCCTTCTGCCTCATGAAGGAGCGTACTTTAAAATACTTTTAACAAATACCTATGCATTCGCATAATTTATCTTTCCTAAAAAAGGAGAAAACATGCTCGGCCCAGAAATTAATTCATCATGTATTCTTTTTGGTGCAGTCATCGGCAGCTACATCGGTAGACTTCTCGGGGAGACCTTCCGCAAGCACCTTTTGCTTGTCTTTGGATGTATCAATATAGGTATGGGGTTTTTTATGATAAGTAAAACTCAAGCGCTGCCTCCTGTCGTATGCTCTCTGCTTCTCGGCACCCTCGTAGGTGAAATGTTTCGTCTGGAATATCTTATCATGCTGGCAGCTCATAAAATATCCGCAGCATTCAGTCGAATAGGAAAAAAGCAAAATATTTCACTTGAATATATGCGTGAGCAATTCTCAATCTTTCTTGTCGTCTTTGCCGGTAGCGGACTGGGCTTTTTCGGAGCCATGCAGGAAGGTCTGACTGGAGATCCCTCGCTGCTCATCATCAAGGCGTTGCTGGACTTTCCTACAGCACTTTTCATTGCTGCCAATACCGGTGCCATTATAGGGATTCTTTGTGTTCCTCAATTTCTTGTCCAAGCAGCCGTTCTTCTTTCCGCAGGGTTCGTAGGTCAATATACTACGCCGTTTTTACTGGATAATTTTTCAGGATGCGGAGGTTTCATCATGCTTGCGACAGGTCTTCGCACCTGTGGAATCATGCAATTTCCGATTTTGAGTATGCTTCCCGCATTCCTGTGCTCCATGCCTCTTTCCCTGCTCTGGCTCCATTTCTTCTCCTGAGCACAGATTAAATTAAATTCTCAGTGACGTCATGTCAGCTAATATTCACTGACATGACGTTGTTTCTTTAAGCCAGCGGACAGAAATGTCTTCACTTTCATCCGGGAATGGCATTTCCCCGGACTTTTCAAAACCATGTCAAGCAGGTATGGTGAAAAAGAACGTCGGCTCATTTCAGGAGAAGATCAGCCATGCATACATTTTATCTTCCGCCGGAACAATGGCAGGAAGACTTGGAACTTTCCGGGGCAGAAGCTCATCACATGGGCCGGGTTCTCCGGCTTCATCCCGGTGATGAAGTTCTGGTTCTCAATGGTGAGGGACGCGAAGCTCTGTGCCGTATTCTTCAAATCGGCAGGCAATCGGCCAAATTGCACATTGTGCAGGAAAAACAATACCCTCATCCGTCATCAGGCGTTGTTCTGGCCGTCGGATGGGGAAAGGAAGCACGGCGCGGCTGGATATTGGAAAAATCGGTGGAATTGGAGGCTTCAGGTCTATGGTTCTGGCAGGCAAAACGTAGTCAGTTTCCTGTTCCCCAGGATATTAAGGAAAACTGGCAAGCTTCCCTTATTGCCGGTGCCAAGCAATGTAAAAATCCATGGCTGCCGAAACTTCGAACTTTGCCCGGTGGTATAGAGGAACTCATTCGGCTCTCTGCAAAATTTGACCATAGACAGGTACTCCTGGAAAGCGGGCTTCCCGGTCAGAGTTTTATGTCTGAAAAATTTCTCGGGCTTCCGGGAAAAACTCTTTGCGTCATAGGGCCTGAGGGAGGATTTACTCCTGACGAGGCCGACACGCTCATTCGTGCCGGTTTCCAAGCACTGAGTATGGGAGATCGAGTCCTTCGCTGGGAAACTGCCGCAATGATGGCTCTCGGGTTGCATTGGTGGAAACGTCAACACCCGGGAGACGAACAATGAATCGTCCTCTGCCGGAAAGTTTGCGTCCTTCGGATTTTGAACATTTCGTAGGCCAACCTCATCTGCGTGCGCAGATACAGGCCTTGCTTGACGCTCCGCACCTTCCGAGTCTGTTGCTGTTCGGACCTCCCGGTTGCGGGAAGTCCACGCTCGCCCTTCTTCTGGCCCGTGCGACAGGAAAAAAGATGTTGAGGCTTTCCGCTCCCGAAGCCGGAATTCAGCAGCTTCGTCGTCAGCTTGCCGGGGTGGAAGTCCTCGTGCTTGATGAACTTCATCGTTTTTCTAAGGCTCAGCAGGATTTTTTTCTTCCTTTGCTTGAAAGTGGCGAAATAACCATGATTGCCACGACGACGGAAAATCCTTCCTTCAGTGTGACGAGACAACTGCTTTCGAGACTCCATGTCCTTCGACTCAAGCCCCTGGGACGAGATGATTTGCTTTCTCTTGCGCATCGAGGCACAGAAAAGACAGGAGCACATTTCCCTGATGAAGTATTGGAGTTTCTTGCTGCATTGTCCAATGGGGATGCCCGATCCCTGCTCAATCTGATAGAATATGTTTCAAGTCTGCCGGAAGACCAGCGTACTCTTGCAGGAGTACAAAAAGTCATGCCCGACATTGTGGCTCGTCATGATAAAGATGGGGATAGTCATTACGAACTGGCCTCTGCCATGATCAAATCCATTCGTGGTAGTGATCCTGATGCCGCTCTTTACTATCTCGCCTGTCTTCTGGAGGGGGGAGAAGATCCTCGCTTCATATGCCGACGCCTTATTCTCTCTGCTTCGGAAGATGTCGGCCTGGCGGATCCCCATGCTCTGCCCATGGCTGTTGCATGCCAGCAGGCTGTTGAATTTGTAGGCATGCCGGAGGGATATATCCCTTTGGCTGAAACAGCGGTCTATCTGGCACTGGCTCCGAAAAGTAATTCCACCTATGCGGCCTATCACAACGTAACCAGGGAAATAAAAAATAACGGTATGCAGCCTGTTCCTCTTCATCTGCGCAATGCCGTGACAAAATTACAGAAGCAATGGGGATACGGAAAGGATTACCAGTATCCGCACAATTTTCCCGGAGCCTGGGTTGATCAGGAATATCTGCCGGAGACTGTTGTCGCCCGACGATATTATCAAAGTAAAGATCAGGGTGATGAGCCGCGCCTCAACGCCTGGCATCGACGGCACCGCCGCAGCCTTCCTCTTGAAAAGAAATAACCAATGGAAGAAGTATGGAACAGCATTTTTCTTGCAATTATCGTTCATCTGGTCATCCTGCGGGGAGCTTTCCGTCTCTGCGTTTTTATCTGTCTCTTGCCGGCTTTATGTACAGAGCCGGACGCATAGCTTCTGCAGGAAACTATAATGCTGAGAGATGGGTATATGACAGCTTCCTGGTAGGCAGACTTCTGGAACGCATCGGTGTCCCGATCATCATTGAAGGGGTTGAAAATCTTGATTTGGACGGTCCCTGTGTTTTTGAAGCCAACCATATGAGCACATTGGAAACTTTTTTTCTGCCTTGCATTATACAACCACGCAAGGACGTGACCTTTGTGGTAAAAAAATCATTGTTGGAGTACCCTTGTCTTGGTCCTGTACTGGCTGCCAGAGAGCCGCTGGCTCTTGGGCGAAGCAATCCCAGAGAAGATCTGGCCATTGTACTGGAAGGCGGCATGAAACACCTGACTTCGGGACGCTCCATTATTATTTTTTCCCAAGGAAGCAGGAAGCCGGAAGTAAATGCTGAAGACTTCAACAGCCTCGGTGTGAAACTTGCACGAAAAGCAAAAGTTCCGGTCATCCCCATAGCCCTCAAAACAGATGCCTGGGGCGAGGGACGACTTATTAAAGATATGGGCTGGATAAAACCGTCCCTTCCCGTTCACGTTCGGTTCGGGGAACCTGTAGAAATCAAAGGACCCGGAAGGGAAGAACATACCGCCATTGTAAGTTTCATTAAAAACAGTTTCGATGAATGGGTAACGACTGATGGCAAAGCATGATGGCTGCTCTCCTTCCGTCATTCAGGCTCTGTGTGAAAAGGCGGGTTTTTCTCTCGAAGATCAACAGGCCTTACAACTTGCCGGCTACATTGATCTGCTCATGCGCTGGAATAAAATGATGAATCTGGTGGGGGCGAGGCACTGGAGAGATGCTCTCGATGAATTAATTCTGGACAGCTTTTTTCTTTCCACATTTCTCAGGGAACGTATTCTTCCACAGCTGCCTGCAGATCCCGTTACCTGGGATCTCGGCTCCGGCGCCGGACTGCCCGGCATTCCGCTGCGTATCCTCTGGCAGGCTGGTCAGTACTGGATGGTGGAATCCCGTGATAAACGCACCATCTTCCTTTCTACCGTTCTGGCTCGTTTTCCCTTGAAAAATACGCAGGTATTCCGAGGGAGAGCGGAAGAGTTCATGAAGAACAAGAAGGCTGATCTGATTGTCAGCAGAGCATTCATGCCATGGAAAGATCTGCTGTCCTTTGTGCAAGGTCATCTGACGGACAACGGGCATATCGTCTTTCTCACTCGAGAAGAACTAAAACCCGAATCAGATCTTCCGTGGAACATAACCGCCACCATGAAGTATATGGCTGGAGATTCTGTTCGCTATTTTTGTGCTTTTACAGAACAGCATGAACCTGACATCAGGGACACGCTCATATAATATCCCCATACGAAAAAGCCCGGAGAAATTCTCCGGGCCATATTTAATAAAATTTTACTTATTGATAATATAAGATGACTCTAATATAATTAGTTAAGTTTCTGCTGCTCATTGAATCTGTCAATATATTTCTGTCGACATTCATAACTGCAAAAATGCAATGTCTGGTCACCATTACGAACCGTAATAGAATTACTTTTATCAACATATGTCCCGCAAACAGGATCTTGTACCATTTCTCCTGCTTCCATACGTTTTTTTTGCTGCTGAGCTTCTTTTTCGGCCTTTTTTTTGCTGTCATTCATAAACAGACGATACAATACATAACAGACCAGTGCAAAAATGACGATTTTAATAATCATACTCTCTCCTGAGCAGGGTTATCGTTATCACAAGAGCACTGCGGGAACAGCGCGGACAAATTGAATCTATTGAAAAATAGCAGAACCTTCAAGCCGATAGGATAATTTTTCCAGCAGACTCCTCACAGAACGTCCGTCCGGCAAAACAAGATCCGGGGCAATTTCCAACAACGGAACAAGCACAAAAGCTCTTTCCGCCATACGAGGGTGAGGAAGGATGAGGTGAGCATCATCGTGTCGCTGCTCGTTCCCAAAAAGAAGCAGATCCATATCAATGACACGTGGCCCGAAATGATCCCCCGGAAGCCTCACACGCCCCATGTCTTTTTCTTTTTGCAACATGGCATCAAGCAGATGCACGGAAGTCATATTTTCAGTACAGTCAAGGCGGATGACCTGGTTCAGGAACCATGGTTGATCTTTTCGTCCTTGGGGTTCAGTACGATACAAAGAAGAAACTGCCGATATCCTGACATCCCCCAGACGGTCAAGCTCCATTCTGGCTCGAACAAGGTGTGCTTCGGCATCTCCCATATTTGAACCAAGACAGACAAAAGCCTGTATCATTGTTTTCCTTCCTAAGTTTTTTTGCAGAAATATACTCACAATCTTCTCCTGTCCAGTCCGGCCCGGAAAAATGGCCTATTGACACACACGAAATGTCTGAGGCACAAACAAGTCATGTCTCTCTTCACAGCGCCCTATCCGATGCAGTCGATTCAGAACGATGCCCCTTTTCTTTCCGTTCGGGGAGTCTGGAAAGACTATGGCTCGCTTCATGTACTGAACAATATATCCTTCGATGTCATGGAAGGAGAAAAAGTCTTCTTTATCGGCCCGTCAGGCTCCGGCAAGTCTACTCTTCTACGCTGTCTCAACAGACTTGAAACCATTCAACGGGGACAGATTCTTGTCGAGGGAACGGATATCTACAGCCGGGCATGCAACATCTGCCGCATCCGTATGGATATGGGGATGGTCTTTCAGTCCTTCAATCTTTTTCCCCATCTTAACGTTCTCGATAATCTGATCTTTTCTCCAGTCCGTTTGCGTGGAATGAAAAAAATCGATGCGGAAGCTCTGGCAGATATTTTGCTCGAACGTACGGGGCTGGCAGACAAAAAATACAGCTTTCCCGATGAGTTATCCGGAGGACAAAAGCAGCGTGTGGCCATTCTTCGCGCTCTGGCCATGAAACCGCGCATAATGCTGTTTGACGAACCCACTTCCGCGCTTGATCCAGAGATGACCGGTGAGGTTCTTTCTCTCATGATGGATCTGGCACGAGAAGGCATGACTATGATTGCGGTCACCCATGAAATGGGATTTGCGAAAGAAGCTGCCGACAGAATTCTATTCATGGATAAAGGTGCAATTCTTGAGCAGGGATCACCGCAAGCCATTTTTGAACATCCCGTCCATCCCAGATTAAAACAGTTTTTGCGACAGATGGAACGATAATTACCAAATATCTCTGGGGTCATGATTTCCTGCAGCCTGACGGGCCGGTTCTCTTGCAAGTCCGACACTACCATGCTAGTGCTTGCATTATGACCTTCACTACCCGCCACCTGCTGCTTTTTCTCGGGGCATCCGTTCTGTTCTGTCCGGTCTCAGGCTGCGGCCTCATTCGTCATGCGTCTGAATACTCCTCCGAAGAGGCTACTCCTCTTTTTGAGGCGGATCCTCTTCCCTACAGTGTGGAAATACGGGTAGAAGGGACATCCGACGATACTGCCGGAATCCGTACCTCCATGGAAAAACATAGTCTTCTTGTTCAGTTGCATGATCAACTGCCGGACGGAACCATCGGCCTTATGCGTCGAGCAAGGATCGACCGTGAAAACGCCGTCAAGCTTCTGCACTCCCTCGGTTACTATGACGGCACAGCCAAAACAGAGGTGAAAGAACCGATAGAAAAAGGAGATCCGGCAAAGGTTATCCTTGTTCTTGAACCGGGGCCTCTTTACCGTATTGGCCATGCCGTTCTTTCCTACAAGCCTGCGCCTGAACCTTTGCCTCCGTTTCCGGGAATCACGCCTGCACCTATCCCTGAAACGTTTCCTCTCAAAGAAGGCTCTCCTGCAGAAGCCGACAAAATTCTAGAGGCTGTGGGTGATATCCCTCAGGCATTGCATCGTTCGGGCTATCCCGAGGCAGATATTGCCTCTACCCGCTACACGTTGAACAAAAGTAGGAAAGCCCTGAATGCGGATGTTGTTGTTGATCCAGGCCCTGCGGCCGTCATGGGAGATGCCAGAATTCACGGAAGCAACGATGTTGATCCGACCTATCTGCAAAAGCTAGTGACATGGAAAGACGGAGAGCCTTGGGACGAGCGGCGTATACAGGCTTACCGCAGAGAACTGCAAAGCCTGGGACTCTTCCGCTTCGTCGATGTGAAACCCGCCCCGACCTCTCTCGGAGAGGTCGGCAAAGATGGTAACCCTCTCAAGCTTCCTGTCCTGGTAGACGTACGAGAATCAAGTTTTCGA
>JAXVQY010000272.1:0-2784 GCA_037303805.1 bacterium
TTACCCCGGCGATGCGAAGCCCTCAGGCTCCGTCACAAAGGGCAGAACTTATTTTTGCCCAGCTGAAGCTCGACAGCGCTTTGGAACAAAATGATCAGGAAGGCATTATTGACGCAGCCTATCGCCTTCTCCAGTTCGGAACAGGCAAATACAAGCTTCCCTCCTCAGCCCCGTTTATTGATGCCGCTATATGGTTGCTGGCCCATGACCATGAAAAAGATGCCGTTCCGCTCATCCGGAAGGCCTCAGACCAAATGCCGGACGATCTGGCCCTTGTCTCGCTCCATGCAGATCTTCTTATCCAGAACAACAAAAGGGATGAGGCAATAAGTCTTTTACGAACTTTCGCCCAGCGTCATCCAGCAGATGGACAGGCTCAGGCGGAGCTTGCTCTGGCTCTTCTTCGCAGTGCACAGACGGAAGAAGCCATGAAGGTTTTCCAACATATTCCGGAAAAACAGCTGACACCGCAAATTCGTTTTGCATACGCTCAGGCTCTGAATGTTTCCGGGCGCTTTTCCGATGCCAGACGCCAGCTGGAAGCAGCTGTCAAAGCAGAACCGGAATACGCCGAGGCCTGGCAGTTACTTGCCCTTACGCAGGAAGAACTCGGCAACAATCAGGAAGCCAAAAAAATATACCATAATTTGCTGCAGGCCGATCCGGATAATCGCAGTGCTCGTCTTTTCCTCCTCCGTCTTCTTCTACAGAACGACGAGATGGAAGCGGTCGTCGCCACAGTCATGGAGGCACAGGACCCTCTTCACTTTTCAGTGGCCGCGGCAGCCATGCTCATGGACGAAAAGCGGTTCGACCAGACGGAAAAACTTCTATCACGTCTGGAAAAGCAACCGAACATGCCGGAAGGACTCTATTTTTATCATGCTGCCCTTCTTTATGAAACGGATACTGACCAAAACCGTGCCCTTGACTACCTTAACAAGGTGTCTTCACAAAGCCCGGAGTATGACAAGGCTCTTCGCCTGAAGGTTCGCATTCTCTATGAACAGAAACGCATAGATGAAGCCCTTTCAGCGCTCGAAGCACTGCGGACTCTTCATCCCGGGGATGTAGAACCTCTGCTTCTTGCTTCGGAACTTTACGTTTCACAAAAAAATTATGCAGCTGCAGATAAGGCTGTCACTGAGGCTTTGCGTATTCAGCCGGATAATGAAAGTGCGGCTTTTCAGCAGGCCTACCTGCAGGAACTTCAAGGGAATAGAAAAAAGGCCATGGCTCTCATGGAAGCGCTGATAACGAAATTTCCCGATAACGCGCTGGCGCTTAATTATGTCGGATACAATCTGGCAGACAGCAACAAGGAGCTGGACCGGGCCTACAAACTTATTCAAAGAGCTGTTGAACTGGAACCGGACGCCGACTTTATTCTGGATTCTCTGGCATGGGTGCACTTCCGGCGCGGAGAACTGGATGCGGCATGGGAGCAGATACAGAAAGCGCTTGACTCCTCTTCAAAAGACAGTCCTCATGATCCGGCGATGCTGGAACATTATGGAGACATCGCCTCTGCCAGAGGAGACAAGGCCTCTGCCCAAAAAGGTTGGCAGCTTGCACTGAAGCTGTATGAAGACATGGGGTATACCCAGGATGCCGACAGAGTACGCCTAAAGCTGGAAAAACAATGATGACGAAAAAATTTTCTTTATTTCTTCTGGGAATCGCCTTTCTGATCACGCTTTCCGGATGTGGTCCCAAAGGGCTGCCGCTGGATCCCGAAAGTGACGCCGCTGCCCGCTGGCAGAGTTTTGTTCAACACTCTTCGCGTCCCGCAGAATACGATGTATTGTCGGGCAGTCTGCGTTTCGGACCGACCAACGATACCAGAAGAGTAACTTTCCTGCTCTGGTCTTCCGAAACGGGGGGGCCATCCGTCCTTGATGATGAAGGACACGAACCTGCGGGACTTGATGCGGCAGACTTTGATGCTAAAGGCCAGGACGATGCTAGAACCATACGCCTTGAAGTTACTGCCGGGGTGGGGGCCAATATAGCAAAAGAGATCTTTGAAAACGGACAAATGCTTCTTGTACTCCCCAAGGATCAAAAAGCCTATGCCGGAGCAGAGACACCGGAAACACTGCAAAAACTTCTTGGACTCCCTTTGCCTATGCGCATGACAAGACTTAATGACTTTCTTGCCGGACGCTATGTTTCTGCTCTTGACGTCCCTACTCCAGAGAGATACGTCACGGGGAACAACGGCAACATCATTTACCGGTACAGAAATAAAGGTCGAGACTGTGAGCTTGAACTGAACAACGACGCTCTGCCCGTT
The DNA here is from genome assembly GCA_037303805.1 of bacterium. Classification (GTDB taxonomy): domain Bacteria; phylum Desulfobacterota; class Desulfovibrionia; order Desulfovibrionales; family Desulfovibrionaceae; genus Mailhella. The sequence continues at coordinate 2,297 of JAXVQY010000272.1, forward strand.
CGCTGGAATGTCGGGGGGGCCTGGGCGCTGGACATAGCATACAATGAACAGAAGCTTCCCCGCCGACTGGACGGTAAGACGGAAATCGACGGAAAAGAACTGCGTATGGTGCTGCTTGTCAAGGAACGCCGACCTTCCGGCAGTCTTCCGGAGACCAGCATGCAGCTGGATGTACCGGAATCCTTTGCCGTTTATTCTCTGGACCAATAAACGAGGCAGTTCCGCCTCCACACAACGACACTACTGGAGTTTGACATGAGCATCATTTACATCGCGTCCGATCACGGAGGCTTCAATCTTAAAACCTTTCTTGTGAAGTACCTCAAAGATAAGGGACATGATGTCCATGACCTCGGTCCTTCCGATCCTGCAAGCTGCGACTATCCTCTCAAAGCTCAGGCTGTAACGGAGGCCCTTCTGAAGGATGAGAATGCTCAGGGCATTCTCATCTGTGGAACAGGAATAGGAATGAGCATGGCGGCCAACCG
>JAXVQY010000273.1:0-7742 GCA_037303805.1 bacterium
CTGCCGGCGATTTCGGAAGTGCCGCGTCTCTTGTCATGGCGGCTTTTCCATTCATGATCCATTTCCTGAATATGGGCGCTGTCTTCCAGCATGATGGCAGCCAGATCGGCAGTGGGGTGTGTGCAGTATATGCTTCCTTTAAAGCCCTTTTTCACCATGCGTGGCAGAAGACCGGAATGATCGATGTGTGCATGGGTGAGCAGGATGAAATCCAGATGTTCGGGACGATAGTTGTCGGTCTGAAAGTTGCGCTCTTCAATGGCGGAGTTGCCCTGGAACATACCGCAGTCCACGGCAAAGCGGGAGGCGTCGGTTTCTATGACATAGCAGGAACCGGTAACAGTCTGGGCGGCGCCCAGAAAGGTTATTTTCATGACACAACTCCTGGATGAGGGTTGCGTACCTGTGGAGTATAGGAGTTTTCCCGACGCTTCGCAAGAATGACGAGGAAATACTGCTGAAAAAGTCACTGTTTTATGGTAGTTGTGCTTCATTATACAGAAGCGGATGAGAAGAAGGCATGAGGATGGAAGACGGATGACTCAGGCACCGTCTCTTTCCTTTCCGTGCAGCCTCTCCGCTTGCGCGTCGCCTCTTGCGCCTGACCTCCGTGCAGGCTATGATACCGTCTCCAAAGGCTTTTTACAGGAGCAGACCATGAGCGCATCGTCGCAGCAATACATTATTGATACCTTGTCCGCGCAGGAATCCTGGCGTCTTTTTCGTATCCTGGCTGAAATTGTGGACGGCTTCGAGGATTTAAGCAGTCTTCCTCCCTGTGTGTCCATATTCGGATCCGCGCGTCCTTCTTCTGATAAGCCCGTGTATGAGGAAACCCGTAAGGTGGCAAAAACTCTCGGAGAAGCCGGTTACGGCATCATCACGGGCGGAGGCCCCGGACTCATGGAAGCCGGAAATCTCGGCGCGAGTGAGGCTGGGGTACCCTCCGTGGGGCTGCATATTCATCTGCCCATGGAACAGGAGCCCAACAAGTATCTGAGCATACGCAGTGATTACCGCTATTTCTTTATCCGTAAGCTGATGTTTGTGAAGTACTCGGTGGCCTATGTGGTCATGCCCGGAGGCATGGGGACCATTGATGAGCTTTCCGAGGCTTTTGTGCTTGCCCAGACACATCGTATCAAGCCTTTTCCCATTGTTCTTTACAGTCATGCCTTCTGGGATGGCCTGCTGGACTGGATCCGCAATCGCATGATCAGGGACGGCTATCTGCGCGAAGAAGAACTGGATTATGTAACCGTGTGCGATACGCCGGAAGAAGTGCTTTCCACCATTCGTCGGCGCGTGGTGTTGTAAAGTCATGGAGTTGTGCAACTGCTGCCCTGAAGAGGAGCGCTGGCGTTCGCTGCCGTCATGGGGGCCTGAGCCTCCGGCGCCTGAGGGGCTGTCGTGGCGTGCCCTCATGGGGAGAGCGCTTCGTCTGGCGCGGAGCGCCGCACGCCTCGGAGAAGTGCCCGTCGGGGCACTGGTGGTGGATGCGGAAGGGCACGTGCTTGCTTCTGCACACAACGAAACCGAGAGTCTGCATGATCCCACGGCACATGCCGAGGTCCTGGCGCTTCGTCGGGCTGCGGCGGCTGCGGGCAATCATCGGCTGGGAGGAAGTGTTCTTGTGGTGACGCTGGAACCGTGTCTCATGTGCACGGGAGCCATCCGGGAGGCGCGTATTTCCGGGGTGGTGTTCGGTGCGTTCGACGCCAGGGCAGGAGCGGTGTGTTCCTGTCTTGAGGGGCTCGACTATGCGGATACCGGCTGTGCACCGTGGAGCTACGGAGGGGTGGAGGCGGAAGCCTGTGCCCGTATGCTGCGGGAGTTTTTTCGTTCCCGAAGGTGAATGTTCCGACGGGAAGGATCGGGAAGGAAAAAAAGACGGATTTCGTCTTCATCAACAACAAGGTGTTTTTCATGCGGTCCGGGATATACGTACCCATGCAGAAGGATGTCCGGGGCGGATGTCGCACGTATGGAGCGCGCAGGGGACACCGACAAGCAGGGGGAAAAGAGTCATGAACAATACGGTCGATGAGCTGACGGTGGATTACGAGGAAGACGGCATTCTCAAGATAAAGGAAATCGACAAGGAAGTGCTGTCCAAGGGCGCCTGGGCCACGGTACTGTTCCGGTACAGAGAATGGCAGGAAAATGATACCTACGGTCCGGATCGTTATGTGATCCGTCGTTATAAGAAGTCTGGCGGGGAATACCGCCAGCAGTCCAAGTTCACCATTTCCAGCAACGATCAGGCTCGTCGTATCGTGGACGCTCTGAGTCGCTGGATGTCCGACGGTACCGAAGAGCAGAAGTAGGTCCGTCCCCTGCCGAAACGTCATTTCCGTTCCGGTGACGATTTTGAGCAAGTCGTAAGGAGTCTGTTCATGGCCGAGTATCGCCGCCGCTTTCTTTCCGAAGCCCGTCAGAAGGTTCTGCATCAGCTTATTTCCGGCTGGAAGCGGCGGGGCTCGTCACTTCTTCAGATAGGGTTGAACGCCGGATTCTCTCCGGAGTTTTTCTGGGAAGCAGGCTTCGACGTGACGGCGCTTGACCGGTCTCCGGCCTGTCTTTCCGCGGCAAGGCGGCAGACCGGCGATCGTGTGGAATACGTATGCGGCAGTGCCGAGGCTCTTCCTTTCGACAACGCGGCCTTCGATTACGCCGTACTTGTGCATCACGGTCTGGCCCGGAAGACGGACGGAACCGGAGAAAATGTGCTGGACGAGGCACTTCGTGTGGCTTCGCGCGGCATCATTATTATGGAGTGGAATCGTTTTTCTCTGGCGGGTATTCCGCAGAGCGCCCATGATCACTGGGAGGCTCCGGAAGATGACGGGGCCTGTGCCGTGTGCGGAGATGATGCCCGTGGAATCAGGCCGTGGGAGCTCTATGCCATGGTGCGTCGAGCCTGCCCCGGCCGTCGTATTTCCCTGGTTTCCGCACTGCCTCTTTGGGAATCTACCTGGCCGGACGGATCTCCCGGTATGCTTGCGGCTCTGCGCAGAGCCGCGGCTCCCGTCAATCTTGCGCCAGTCCCTTTGCCTTTCGGAGCGTTGATCGGTATGCGTGTAGACTGGGCCCCCGTTCCGCTCACCCCCATAGGCATGCTCAAATCGGCCGCCGCCTCGCTCTGCGCTCCTGCCAAGACTTCAAGGGAACAGGTCATGGGTCGTGACCTCTGCCCATGCGAGGCCGAACGCAACCTGCATCACGAAAAGTCTGCATGTCGCAAATCATGACGCTCTCGCGAGGTGCGGCTGCGTGGGCCCCATTCGGGGAACTTCTTTTTTCCGTTTTTCAGAACTTCCAGCCCAGTGTGAGGCCTGCGTTGACGGAGGAACTGTCGGAGCGGAACATTTCGCCGCCCAGGTCCATCTGAAGGAAGAAGTTGTCCTTTGAGGTCAGGCGGAGGCTGCTCTGCAGAAGCATGGCATCACGCCCAGCCAGATCGGTAGAGGAGGCGAAGCGGAAGTTGCCGTAGTCCCTGAACGAGGCGTTGGTCCGGAAGTTGCCGTCCGTCAGTTCATGTCTCCATGCGGCCATGATGTCGAGATCGAGGGCGGAACCGTTGTTCACAGTCGTATGCCAGCCTGCGTGAGCTCCCAGGGCAAGGGGCAGGACGTCGTAGCGTTCGTCGTCCAGATGCAGGCGCGAGGCTGCGCCGTCGTGTTCCGAAATGCCGGGGCGGTGCAGCACGTCGTATTCCAGCCAGACCAGAGGGCCCGCATTCAGAGTGCCGCTTTCGAAGGTACGGAACCAGTCCTTCCCGGCACCGATCATGGCGCTGCTCATGAATCCCGTCCAGTTGCTTTCCTTATGGGCACGGTATCCGTTCATGGTCATATTACGCTTCATGTCACCGTCCTCCACGCCCATGCGGGCCTGAGCCGTCACATAAAAGCCGTTCCAGAAATCCGGAGCAAAAAGGCCCTGGACGCCGAGCATGAAGGAACGGGTTTCGGCCTCGGCATCATGGCTGCCGCCCACCGCGGTGCGCGTGGCTCCGGCCGTGAGGTGTCCGCCGAGGGTCAGTCCGGAATCGAACCTGCGGTCCATGCCCGCAAGAAGACCCGCCCCGGTGCTGTGCCAGCGGGAATACCCGTCGTGTCCGCCCTGCCAGGAGCCGGAACCGTAGGGAGTGACCCAGAGTTTCCAGCCGTCGGCATCCGGTGCATTGTCTTCGGCGTTCTTCACGCGGTGCTGCGCTTCCGACGCGAGCATGTGCCGCAGCAGAAGGGTGCTGAACTCGCTCATGCCGTTCAGGGAGGCGCGGGCCGCATCATCGTAGGCTTCCGGGCCGAGGGCGTTCAGAGCGCGGGAAACGCCGGAGCCGTCCGGAGCCGACCAGTCCAGCGCGGCTATGAGGTTCTGCATGTCGCCCTGCGCCGCGCCGGAAATGCCGTAGAGCGCATGGCCGAGGGAAAGCGCTCCGGCGTTTTCGGCATGGCGGCTGTAGGCGTTTTCATCGCGGAAGGCGGTCACGGTGCATTCGGGATCGAAGCTCAGGGCAAAGTCGAGTGTGGGAGAGGAATTTTCCACCACGGCATGTTCAAAGCCGCCGGAAACGTATTCGGCATCCACGGGAAATTCCGGACGGATGACGGCGTTTGTGGCATAGAACTCCGGCATGGGACGCAGAGCCCAGGTTCCGGCCAGCACGGCGGAGTGTGCCGTAAGACCGTTCACCTTGCCGGAAGAGGAAAAAAGCGTTTCGAGCACGGCGTTTTCGCCGTTCACGAAGCTCGTGGTCACATGGGCTGATCTGCCGTCCTCGTCCATGCCGTACAGGGCAAGATGGCCGGAGTTGTTCAGAGAATAGGCGTTTACCGTGCCGGTCACGGCAAGGCGGCCGGCGTCGAGGCTCATGTCGATGCTTTTTGCGCCGTCGACGGAGCCGAAAAGCGTCATGTCGAAGGTGCTGTCGGGAGCAGCGGCGGTGCCTTCGGCAGCGGCGGCATGGCCGAAGGTGAGGGAGGTGTGAAGGTCCTTTCTGTCGCCGGGATACTGGATTTCCCAGATATCCGGGTCCCATTCGGAAACGATGTCGCCGACGATCTGCGCGCCGGAAAGGACGTTGATGTCGCTGACCAGGGCGTTCTTGGAAATGAAGATGGAGGCAGCCGATCCGGCGAGAAGTCCGCTCACGTCGAAGCGGGAGACGAGCGGACCGTCGGTGTTGAGGTCGAAGCCGCTGGCGTCCTTGCCGCCGAAGCTGTCGAGAGGGATGCTGAAGAGGTAATCGCCGTCCTGGTAGGTCCATATCCATGAGCCGCGGTATTCCAACTCATTGTTGATCATGTTGGTGCCGAAGTCGAAGCGGGCGGCAATGCCTCCCCTGCCGAGGGCGGTGATGTCGCCGCGGCTTATGACGGTCTGATCCTTGCCGTAGGCCACAAGAAGGCCGGTGCCCCAGGATCCGTCGGCCTCGATGCGCACACCGGGGGCTATGGTGAGGGTGTTGGCGCTGCCGTCCACGCGAATGCCGGTGCCCGCCGTGCCGCAGGCGAGAAGGTCGGCGGCCTGAGTCACGTTGTTGTTCTTGCCGTAAAGGTGCAGACCCACGCCGAGCGTGGCCGTGTTCGGCACGCCGTACAGGTAGGCGTCTCCTTCGGCGTTTCTGGCAAAGTAGCCGTTGTTGTTCACCAGGGTCAGGCCGTCGCCGTACACGGAGAAGCCATAGAAGTTTTTGCGGTCGAAATCGTAGCCTATGTCCTGAAGTGCGGCCAGTTCCGCTTCCATGAAGGTGGTGTAGTTGCGGTAGTTCTGGTGGCTCATGAAACTGCGTTCAAGCTCGATATGCGTAAGTTCGGAGTCGCCGGCTTCATAGCCGTTGATGAGCAGGCCGTTGCCTTCTCCGAGCACTTCGGAAACGTGCTTGCCGTAAAAGTACACGCCGCTTGACGTCCCATCGCCCACGACGAACTTCGGCCCTTCCACGCTGTCGGCCTCGCTTTCCGAAACAACGCTCATGCCCGGCTGGAGCCTGGTGCCGTATTTGTCCACAAGGTGCGAGTCCCATATGGAAATCTGTTCCGTGGGGCTGAAGTAGCGATGATCCATGACTAAGCTGGATATACCGAGGGCGTGCCCCAGTTCATGATACAGAATGGAGGTGAAATCGTACTTGCCTGTCAGGGGAATGGGGGAAAGGTGATCGGCCTGGACGAGATCCAGGGGGCCGATCATGATGATCGCCGGATAGTCCATGGCCGTGCCGTTTATGAGGCTGCCCTGCACTCCGGAGGGGACGACGGGAAGATCGGAAAGGTTGGGGGTGCTGTCGGCAGCGGCGTTGTCGTAGTCGACGGTACCGACGTTGATGATGATGGGCGAGGTGTTTCGGCTTTTCGTTCCGAGCGTGTCGGCCCAGAGGCGGACGGTCCCGACGATGCTGTTCTTCTGATCTTCGGAGAGCGTCCATACGGATATGTAGTCGTCATATTCGTCCGGCATGTAGTACTGCTCTCCCTGGTCGAAGAAGCGCAGCTCGACCAGGGGCGAGCCGTCGGCCTTGGGAACATAGCGCGATTCATAAGCCTGCGCCGCGTCGGAAGAGAAAAGGGGGAAAAGGCCGACGAGGGTGAGGGCCGCCGCAGTCAGAATGCGCGTCTTTCTGCTGAAGAGGCGCCGAAGGCTGAAAAGAAAGGCAGTCATGAGAGTTCTTGGAAGGAAAGTGTCAAAGGGGGGACTTCTGCGGGAAGTCCGCCGGCCGGCGTGCGTCTTTGAAGGGAAGAGAAAAGAATGAGAGGGCGTTGCCGGAAAAGCGTCGTCATCTTCGCTTCGGGGCGTGCCCGCGGGAGAAACGGCGCATGCAAGAAGGGGGATTTTTCCCCCTTGGGAACGGTGCTCGTCGTTATTTCGTATCTTCTTCGCCGCCGGATTCTTCAGGCACGGAGTCTTCGCCTTCGGCGTGCTCGCCGTCGCCTCTGTAGGGGTTGAAATAGCCGAAGTTCAGATCGGGACAGTATTTTCTGAGCCTCTTGCGGAAGTTCACGAGTCCCACGGAGGGACCGAAGGCGACGCCTTCCATGAGCCTCATGTAAAGCTCGGGATCGATGTTCAGGTTGCGAAGCTGAATGAAGCTCACCTTGCAGGTGTTGATGAGTTCCACAAGAGCCTCGATTTCCTCTTCACAGTCGGTGATGCCGGGGAAGTAGAGCAGGTTCAGGGAAACGAACACGCCGCGGCTTGACGCCTCGGTGATGGAGCGGCGCACGTCGGCAAAGGTGAAGCTGCGCGGCCGGTAGTAGCGGGTGTACACCTCTTCGCGGGCGCTGTTCATGCTCACGCGCATGGAGGTGAGCCCGGCCTCGGCGAGTGTGGCCACTTCGTCGGGCATGGAGGCGTTGGTGTTCAGATTGATGGTGCCGTGACCGCCCTCGGCGCGGAACCTCTTTACCACCTCGAGCAGCAGCGGGGCCTCGGTGAGGGGCTCGCCCTCGCATCCCTGGCCGAAGGAAAATATGGGATGCTCCTCATTCTTCATGTGGTGGAACATCATTTCGAGGATCTCATCCGCCGTGGGAGTGAAGGTCAGGCGGTCCTGCGGGGTGGCACAGATGGTGGAATCTTCGTTTTTGTGGGAAATGCAGCCCACGCAGCGGGCGTTGCACACGCGAGAAGTGGGAATGGGCGCTTCGTAGCGGCCTACGGCAAGGTTCTTGGCCGCGGGGCAGCCGTACTTCAGCACGCAGTTCTGCATGAGGTGCTGAATGAAGCGGTTGTGCGGA
>JAXVQY010000274.1:0-2500 GCA_037303805.1 bacterium
TCCCACGCAGCACGGACAAAGGCAGAGGAATAGTCATTTCCTCTGCCTTTTTTGCGCGTTATCCGGGCCGTCGTTGATTTTTTCCGTTTTTTTTAGCAAAGTTCCGTAACAGGATTCTTGTTTTTTCAACGAGAGAGCGACGGAACATGGACGAACAGGAACAATTTCCCTTTCTGTACATTCCCTGCTATGTTCAGGAATTGTCTCTGGTATGGGAAAACTTTCTTCATCTCGGAAAGAAAATAACCTATAAAAAGGGCGATAAATTCTTTCTTGGCGAGAATGAGGATGCGTTCGGCTACATCAAGTCCGGCCTCACGTGCTGCTACGTGAAGGAAGAAGTCGGCCATGTCGATGAAATACGCTTCTTCATAGGCAAGGGATGTCTCATCAAGGAAACCTTCATCTCCGCCAACTACGGAAAGTTTTACACATACCACAAATGTCTCACCGACGTTGAAATGTATCAGTTCGACAGGAACATGATTCTGAACGGCAATGCCTTCAACAGTCATCCCGAACTGGTGAAGAACTACATTTTTTCCATATCCGCCAAGAGCGTTTCCGCACAGCTCTTCGCCAGTCTGCTGAAGCAGAAATCCAATCTGCAGAAGGTGGCGGTGTACATTTACGGATTCCATCTGCTGAACGGACGCTCCCTGAGCAACCTCACCGTGAACAGGATCATCGGCAAACTGAAACGGGACAACGTCATCGCCTGCTACACCAAGAACAAACTCCAGATTCTCGACATTGAAAAAATCAAGGCTCTGCGCGTAAGCAGCGAATGACCCGCAGACGGCCTGACTCCAAGACTGCGCCCGCCGGGCCTGCCCCCGCGTTTGGGGATAAGTGCGGACGAGCGCGGAGAGCTGTCCGAGGCGCCAAAACACATTCTTCGCGAAGCACAACGCGCACCCCCCGGGACGGTCACTTCTCCCTCCCCCGGAAACAGCAAGAGACAACGTCGGTCCGAACTTTCAAACCGACGTTTTTTTTTTGCCCGAATCTGCATCCCATTGTCGGGGCGTTCAGGGGCGGCCGGTTCACGGCTTGTCGAACGGCGCGGAAAGGCCGTAGGCGGCCACCTTCTTGTACAGCGTCGTGCGCGACATGCGAAGTTCGCGCGCCGTGCGGGCCATGTTGCCGCCGCTGCGGCAAAGCGCCTCGCGAATGATCTCACGCTCTCCGGCATGCGTCGGGGAAAGGCCGCCTGATTCCTGCATCGCCGTCGGCGTACTCTTCTCCTCCAGCAGAAACGACGGCAGATGCCTTCTGACGATGCGCCCGTAGCCGGAATTCACCGCCGCGCAGATGACCGCGTTGCGCAGCTCGCGCACGTTGCCCGGCCAGTCGTAGCGCATGAGCACGTCGAGGCACTCCTCGTCAATGGATACGTCCGGCACCGGCGGATGCTCAAGAAAATGCCGCACCAGAAGAGCGATGTCCTCCCTGCGGCTCGCCAGCGGCGGAATGTCGATGCTGAGCACGCTGATCCGGTAATACAGATCCGCCCGGAACAGCTTTTTTTCCACCATGGCCGGAAGATCGCAGTTGGTGGCGGAAATCAGCCGGAAATCCACCTTGCGGGGATGCAGATCGTTCACGCGCTGAATGGTGTGCGTTTCCAGCGCCCGAAGCAGCGAGCCCTGCACTTCCAGCGGAAGTTCGCCTATTTCGTCCAGAAACAGCGTGCCCCCGTCGGCCAGCTCCATGAGGCCCATCTTGCCGTTGCGGGAAGCCCCGGTGAACGCGCCCGGCGCATAGCCGAACAGTTCGGAATTGATGAACTCGCGCGAGAGCGTGGCGCAGTTCAGGCTGATGAGCGGCTTGTCGGCGCGGCGGCTGCCCCTATGCACGGCATGGGCGAAGAGCTCCTTGCCCACGCCCGTCGGCCCGACGATCATGACCGCTTCATCCGTGGCCGCGTACAGTTCGGCACGGTCTATGCGTTCGCGTATCACCGAACTCGCGCCGATGATTTCATGGCGCTCGTCGGCGCTTCCCCCTTCGCCCGACGTCGTGAACTGAAACTTCCGCAACGCGTGTCCGGCCACGTTCAGGCGGCCGAGGATGTCCGTCCAGCCGTGATCGCCGATACTCATGACCTGCGAAATGTAGCCGAACACCTCATCTTCCGCGTTGATGAGCGGAATGCGGTTGACCAGAATTCTCTCGTTGGTCATCTCGGGCCTGACGGAACTTTCGTCGTACAGTTCGCTCCTGCGGCTGCGCATGACCTGACGGGCCCGGGAATGCTCAAGAAATTCGTAGATGCTGTGCCCCGCGACCTCCTCCGGCGACTTGCCGAGGTAGGCCGCATACGCGTCGTTGATGTACCGCACGATGCAGTTTCTGTCGCACACGTACACGCCGAACGGCAGAGAACGCAGAACGGCAAGACATTCCTCCGACAACTCAAAGGCTGCGCTCATAACACCTCCCGAGCGGCAACATCTTCCAGCTTTCTTCTCGGCAACGGCGCGAACGTTCACGCCTG
>JAXVQY010000275.1:0-4473 GCA_037303805.1 bacterium
GAAAGAAGAGAAGTAAAGGCTTCCAGCATTATTATAATCCTTTATACTTAGATGTTGCAGGAAATTTTTGCCTTACGGCACCGGTCCGAGCACCTGTTCAGGAAACAGTAGACAACGAACGTATCCTTTCGACAATCCTTCAAAAAAAACGAATACAGAAAAAGATACTGCGTTATGCGTCAGCGGCCTGAACGGCTCTCGCCTGCATGTGACAAGCCGTAAGTCGGCTTTGACCATCAGGGGTTATGGTATAGGTGTAGTCGATGTCCAGAGGCGAAGCGTCGGGCTTGTAGAAACGCAGGGTCACGTCTCCGTTGTCCTCTCGACGGACATCAATATCCAACGGAGAATGTTCGGATTCAAAAATACCGGTGACCGGGCTGTTGGAAACGCACCACTCTGCCCCAGGCTCTGAATGACCTGCCGGGCCTGTACTTCATTGTCGCCGCACAGGCGCAACGCATGCTCAGCAAGCGTATGACTCATGGAACTGGGGCGACCGGCATCGTATTCCTTTCTGTCCTGCTCGGTCATGCCGGAAGTATCCCTGATGCTCACGGTTTCCACGTTGCCTCCGCGCCGGCCGAAGCTCACAGTGGGCATATAGCCCGGCAGGCTGTTGTGGGTGCCGCGTCTTTTGAGATCCTTGGCCAGCGACGCTTCCACTTCCTGCAGCGTACCGAGGAAGGGAACGGGCGTGAGTCTGGGAACATTCACAAAGTCGGCAAGAGTCAGTGCAACAGGACCGTGCAGACTCTCCAGCGTCTTTTCCATCGTGATGCCCGTGGCAAGCGTCGTCATGCCCATGGCGGCTACCGTGGGACTGTCCGGCTGTATGGCCTTGAACGTCTCTTCGAGTCTGCTGAACACAGCGTCGTTGAAGCCTCGCTGATCGACATGCTTCAGATCGGTCGGCATGGCTTCGCGGAAGCAGCCCTGCCACAGCGTTTCACGGCTGAGAATGCCTTCAGGCTGAGCCGCACGCATCTCACCCAGTCGCTGTACGACCAGAGAGCCCGCCGCTATGCCGCTTCCGTCGGCAATGAGCTCGGAGAGCATGGCCACATCCGCCGCGGTTGCAGGCGTGGCCCATGCCATCATTTCCCGTGCGATATGAGGAACTTCGACGGCCTTGCCGCAGGCGTAGGCAAAGCTCTTCACGGCAGGCAGATTTCCCTCGGATACGGCCTGCTGCATGGCACCGGCATCAAACTCCCTTCCCTGTTCCGCGGCAAGTTCTGCTTCATGGGAAACCGCCATGCCGACCAGTCTGCCCAGTTCATGCTTCTGGGCGTCGTTCAGCCCCCAATTGGCGGCGCAGGTGTCCGCGGCCTGTCCGGCAGCAGGACTTTGCAGAAACTGTTCCGCCTGCACGGCATTCCAAGCCTTCTTCATGGCCGTCAGGCCGGCCGTGCGTACCATTTCACTCATATCCGCATAGCTGAGAATCTTCTGTGTTTCCTTTCCTGCCTCGCGGAGCAAAGCCTCTCCGAACAGATTCTTCAGCTTCTGGCGGTCGGCCTGAGGAACTTGACGGGAGGCACAGAAGCTATCGAACGCCGTATCCAGATTTCGAGTATCCCCCGCTCCCGTATTGCCCAGCACGAAATGCCGGGCCATGTCGGTATTAATGCGGCCTATGCCTTCATGCATGGCCGCGGCATCGGCCAGAATGTCACGCACGGCTCGTGCAGTGAGCGGACGCCCCTCCTGACGAAAGGCGCGCATGCGCGGCGCCAGAGCATCGGCCACCGTACTGCCGTACTGCTGACGTACGGCGGCGAACAGGACGTTGCCGGCATGACGATTGGTGCTTTTGAGAGTGAAAAACGTCCCCACCTTGCCTCTGGTTTCAAATCCGCCGTTTTTTACGACAATGCTCGTTTCGTCGTTCAGATGCGTGGCCAGATGAGTAAGGTTGCCGAACGTCAATTCTATGGGATGTGGCATGAGTACCTCCAAAACAGTTGACCCCAAAATCGCACGGAACTCTCCGATGCGCAAGCCGGAGAAGGCATACTCCGCAACTCGGGCAATTTACTTTATCCTTATGCAAAAAACATGCCGAATTCATAAAAAACGATTTCAGGCTCTTTCCGGCGCTGAAACGGTACACGGCCGGTACGTTTTCGCTTTTCCGCTTCGTCCGGCGGCAACATTGTTGTCGGACCTTTCCCCATTGCCGACGCTGTTCCCGCACCAGACTGTTCCGGGCAGACATTTTCTCTTTTCGAATCGTGCCGAAAAGCGGCACCCAGCTCCGGAATCCGTTGTGCCGGATATACAAAAGCCCCCGTCACGTGCAGACATGCCGGGGGGAAAATGAAGCAACTAAATCCTATCAGTTCAGAGCCGGCCGGTGCATGTCGAACACCGTACAGCGATGAGAACCGTCCGGCTGGATGACGAACTGTTCATGCATGGTGATGGGAGAAGCCGGATCGGTGCGGATATCCACCACAACGGAACCGTCCGGCTGCTGTCCGGCCCTCATGTCGAAACTGCCGTGCTCGCTGTACTCCACACCGGGGAACATTGTACTCATAATGCGCGGCGTGATGAGCGATGCCTGCGAAAACGCCTGCGCCAAACGCCGCATCTGCTCCTCCGAACGGCACATGCCGCGCCAGAAATCCGTAATCTGCACAAAAGCGTCGTGATTGGGACGGTTCTCCTCGTTGGGGATCCAGAAAGGATGCATGATCATGGTTCTTCCGTCGGCTCTGGCAAAAGTCAGCACTGCCTGAGAGCTCTGCCTGCGGAAGTCGACGGCAAGACCATAGGCCGTGGATTCGTCGATCCCCCGCAGGGAACTCATGCTCATATCCATATGAATATCATCCAGCGAAAGAGAAGATCCCGGCTGTGTGAGCTCCAGAAGTTTCCGGGGAGAAACCCCACAGGTGCTCACATTCGTCATGATGGCCGCGCATTGTGCTTCGGGCATATCGGGAACAGCCGCCATGACCCGTCTCTGATAGGCGGTGTGTATGTAGTCCATCATGTATCCCAGTCCGTCCGGACGGTTCATGGAACGGGGCATGCGTCCCAGCTGCCCGCCGGTAAGAATATTCCACATCTGCTGCATGGTCGGCATGCTTCCCCCGTTCGCTTCCACGGCCGCCAGTACCGCCTCGCCTGAAGTGCCTATCCATGCGGGCAGAAGAAAGGCGACGGAAGAGCCCTGCGCCGAACCTTGCAGTGCATGTATGACGGACTTCAGCGTGTTCCACTCCGCAGACGTGAACGGAGGATTATGCCGGGAAAGCTCCACATCCGCCGGAGAGATGATTCCCCCGCTCAGGGAGGATATCATATCCATAATGCCGCCGGGACCGCCGGGAATTTCGCTCGGATGGGCAAGACTGCCGGCAAAGTACATCGGGTTGCGTTCGAGGTTGCCGCTGGAAGCTACTTCCGACTCCATGCGCAGTACATCCATCGAAGCGTACACCGACATGATGAGCTTTGTCCTTTCGGAGGAAGGATGCTGTTCCGTAAGCCAGAGCAGACTCGACGCCACTTTCTTCGCCGTGTCGGAACTCATGTTCGCCGCAAGATGCGCAGCCTTGGCCCCGGAAATGCCGTGGAATCTCATGCCCAGGGCAATCATCAGGGGCATGGCATCTTCCGAACCGGCAAAGGACTCCGGCAGACGTTCTCTGACGGCAAGATATTTGCTGCCGATGCAGCGGCATTCCTCGCCTATCTGACGGGCGGAACCGACGGGTGCGGCCAACCCTTCCAGAGCAAAACGGAATCCGTTTTCCCGGGCACCTTCCGCAAGTACGGCCACAATACCCGCATCCCGTATGCCGAAACGCTGCACCAGGTCCTTCATGACGGCCTTTTCCTCAACGCTGAAGCCGTGTGTCCCCGCTCCCCTTGCCTCAGGCAGAGCATCCACGGCATCCAGGGTTTCCTGCAACTTCTGCAGGCCCTGCAGCAGCGCTTCTTCAGCCGCGGAACGAAGCTGTGCCGGATCGACGGCACGCCCGGCCGCCGACGCTTCATCGGCCATGAGGTTCACGATGCGCCCGACTTCCGGAGAAAGCGCCGTCAGATCAACCTTGTCCGCATCAATGGAAGAAAGAGGATGACGACTCGCCATATCTTCCAGAAAAGCACGAAATTCCGACGTATTCTTTTCCACCACCTGCCCCGTGCTGGGGATCAGAGCGGAAAGAACGACTTGCCCCATGCTGCGGTTGTCCCCCGACAGACGGGACTCCTCCTCTCTCTGACTGCGAGCCGCAACGGCCGGATTCATATCCGGCAGAGCAACGCCTTCGCGGCGGGCAAAATCGCGCACCATGTCGGAAATTCTGTCCATCGGCGTCAGATGCTGAAAGGTTCTTTCAATGAACCCGTTGCGCTGTTTCTTTATCTCGCTCGTCTGCTCTTCGGAAGACGGGTCGTTGAACATTTCCAGATGCATGCTTACCGACGAGCAGCGCACGAGAATGCATCTGG
>JAXVQY010000276.1:0-7347 GCA_037303805.1 bacterium
GCCACGACCACGGCTTCCACACCGCGGGCGGCAGTGCGGCCCAGGGTGGAGAACAGGGCTTCCGGTCCGACGTTCAGAGCCTTGAGCACCGTATCCACGGTGGAGGTCACCAGCTTGTCGCCCTGAGCGTAGGAAATCAGCATCTGGGCAAGAGGACCGGTTTCCACGGCATGGCCGTCGTAGCGGGGAGCCTTCATCCAGGAATAGCGGTCGGTATCGCCGATTCTGGTGAAGCGGGGATCGGTCACGCCCTGATAGGGGGCGCGGGCCTCGTCGCCTTCAAACCAGCTGTGGCGGACATGTTCGGAAATCTTCGAGGGATCGAAGGGCAGCACGGTGCTGAGATCGCGGTTGTAGATCACGCCGGGCTTGAGCCAGCGGGTGGTCAGGTCGCGTTCCAGACCGGGGAATTCGCCGAAGTCCATGTAGTCGGACACACCGCCGCCGATGGAAGCCCAGTCCTTGTAGGCTCCGGCCACGAGCAGCAGGTCGGGGATGTAGACCTGTTCCACAAAGGCGCGGGCCTTCTGGTAGAGCGCCTTGAACTGGGCGATGGTGTCGGGACGCAGGGCGTTGTAGCAGGTGACGCCGCCGGCGATGAGGAACTGCGGATGGGGGTTCTTGGCACCGAACACGGCCGTGGCACGGGCGATTTCCACCTGGACGCGCAGCGCTTCCAGATAGTGGGCCGTGGCCACGAGGTTGGCTTCGGGATCCAGATAGTAGGAAGGATGCCCGCCGAGGAAGTAGGCATTGGTGAAGGGGCCGAGCTGGCCGCTTTCCACGAGGGCCTTTACCTTGGCCTGTACGGCGCGCAGTTCGTCCTCGCTGGTGGGACGGGGAGAAATGGAGGCGTTCAGCTTGGCGGCCTTGGCCGGATCGGCCTGAAGAGCCGCGGCCACGTCCACGAAGTCGAGGGCGTGCAGATGGTAGAAGTGCACCACATGGTCGTGCAGATTCTGCATGCCCAGCACCAGATTGCGGATCAGCGAGGCATTGCGGGGAATTTCGATCTTCATGGCGTCTTCCAGAGCACGGGTGGACGCCAGGGAATGGGTGTAGGTGCACACGCCGCAGGTACGGCCGGTGAAGAACTGGGCATCGCGGGGATCGCGGCCCTTGAGAATGGTTTCCAGTCCGCGGAACAGGGTGGAACAGCTTCTGGCGTCCTTGACCCGTCCGTTTTCGACTTCCACCTCGATGCGGAGATGGCCCTCGATACGGGTAAGCGGGTCCACCACGATGGGCCCGGTATAGGAACTCTGGGGAGTGGTTTTTGCTTCGCTCATGGTGGCATTACTCGCTAGTTTTCATAGAAGGGGGTCAGCTTGTCCCAGAAGTTCGGTTCGGAACAGCCTATGCAGGGATGTCCGGCGGCGACGGGCCAGTTCACGTCGTTGAACAGGGCCTTGGGGCAGTTGTTGTAGGTCACCGGGCCCTTGCAGCCGAGCTTGTAGAGACACCAGCCCTTGCGGGCTTCTTCGGAATCGAAGGAGGGAGCAAATTCACCGGCTTCGAAATGAGGAAGGCGTTCGCACAGCTCGTGCACGGTATGTCCGTAGAACGCCAGAGGCCGGTTCAGCTTGTCGAGATCCAGCTTCACGCCGGAGAGCACGGCGGCGATGGTACCGATGAGATTCAGGGGGTTGGGCGGGCAGCCCGGAACGTTGATGGCCTTGATGCCGAGATCGGCAAAGCAGTCGTTCACACCCTTGCAGCCGGAAGGATTGGGAGCCGCGGCGGGAATGCCGCCGAAGCAGGCGCAGGTACCGTAGGAAATGACGGCCTTGGCGCCGGGAAGCACTTCCTTGTTGATGGCGTACATGGTACGGCCGCCGATGGTGCCGTACAGGCCGTCCATGGCGGTGGGAATGGCGCCTTCCACGATGCAGACGTAACCGTTGGGATTCTTCATGGCCTGATGAAGGGCGTCTTCCGCGGCTTCACCGGCGGCGGCCATGATGGTTTCCTGATAGTCGAGGGAAATGGTGTCGAGAATGAGCTCGTCGATGAAGGGCTTGCTGGCGCGCAGAAGCGCTTCCGTGCAGCCCGTGCATTCCGCGTCGTGCAGGTAGATGACGGCGGGACGCGCGGCGGACGTGAGGGCCTTGGCCATGGCGGGCGCAAACGTGGGCCCCATGCCCATGGCCACAGCCACGGTGGAACAGAATTTCAGAAAGTCGCGGCGCGATACGCCCCGTTTTTCAAGGCGTTCTTCCGCGCCTTCTTTCCCCAGACCGATGGAGATTTGCATAAGGCCCTCCTGGCGCTGATAGACAGGACTTTTCCGCGAAGGCTTCCATGGCGGCGGGAAGGTCGCGGCTTTTGCCGATAGATGTGGAACAAGTCATGCGCCGACGCATGAGCTTCTTCTGATATTACTTTATATCCGACTCTAACATCAGTGAAGGGGCAGGTCAACCGACGAGAATCTTTTTCTTGAAGAAATGATATAAAAATCACATGGTTCCGTATGCTCCCCGGCATGTTCGGCAAGTGTGGGAGATGACAGTCTTTTTCCTTTTTCCTCAAGGCCGCCGGAGGAGCCGTTCCGGTCAGTCCAGCATGGATTTCAGCTCTTCGAGCATGCGTTCGGGCGTGATGCCCGTCATGCAGGCATTGCCTTTCGGGCAGGAGCCGGAGCCGTGCAGCGAACAGGGGCGGCAGGGCATGGAAAGCTGAATGACGCGGTCCTTTTCGCCGGAAGGGAAGAAGCCCCATTCCCGGCAGGTGGGACCGAACATGGCGAGGACGGGAGTTTCCACGGCCGTGGCGATGTGCATGGGACCGGAATCGCCGGTGACGAGCACGTCGGCGGCGGCCGTCAGCGCACAGAGTTCACGAAGGTCGGTCTTGTTGATGAAGCTGCGCGGCTCTTCCTCCGCGGGCAGCCCCTCGCCTTTGCCTATCCAGAAATAGTCGATGTCCGCCTGCCTGAGCATGGAGGCGAAGCGCATCCACACGTCCATGGGCCAGGTCTTGGCCGCATGCGTGGAGAAGGGATGCAGCGCCACGAGCGGTGCGCCTTCGGCATGAAGGGGGGCGAGCAGTTCCTCGGCGCGGACTTTTTCTTCCTGCGTGAGAAAGATGCGGGGTCTGAGCTCTGCGGCGGAGGGCACGTCCTTCTTGTCGTAAAGACCTATGGCGTAGCGCTGCGGCACATTGTAGCGGCGAAGTTCCTCCCCGAAGAAGCGTCCCTTGCTCCACAGGAAGATGCGGCGCGCCAGGGACATCTTGTTGTAACAGATGATGGCGTCCCTCCAGATTCTTGCAAGCATGGCCGAGCGGAGGTTGCGGTGCAGGTCGAGCAGCGGCGAGTCACGGTATTTTTCCATGAGACCGCGGAAGTTCATGGCCTGGGTCTGACCGTGGAGATCGTTTTCGTCGAAGCCTATGACGTTGAGCACCGCGGGGTGGTGATCGAACAGCGGTTCGAAGGTCTCCCTCGTGATGACGGTGAACATGGTTCCGTGCTTTTCATGCCAGTCGAGAAGAACGCCCGTGGTGAGCACCACGTCGCCCATGGAACTGAAGCGCACGGCCACCATGTGCTTGTTGCTGATTCTGGAAGAATAACGTGCCATACGGACCTGCCTGTGGAGATGGGCTTCCTGTTCCTGCGGGAAAAGCGGGTCGTGGACGCAGGGCGGAAGAAAAGCTGCGGAAACGCGGTCTCGGCCGGTGCCGGAAGTCGTCCCGCAGAGTGATGTTTCTTTTTTAAAGAGCGGAAGGGGGAGCGTCAACAGCTCTTCCGGGGATGGGGGGAGTGTCGTTTCCTCGGCAGCCGTTGAAGCGGCAGGTCCGGGAAGGGAAAAGGCCCGGAAGAATGACCTTCCGGGCCCGGATGTGCGACGTTTTCCCTGCGGAAGAACCTGCGTTATTTCGTACCGAAAATACGGTCGCCGGCATCGCCGAGGCCGGGAATGATGTAGCCGTTTTCATTGAGATGGTCGTCAAGGGCGGCGGCGTAGATTTCCACGTCGGGATGCTTGTCGAGCACGGCCTTCACGCCCTCGGGCGCGGCCACGAGATTGAGGGAACAGATCTGCCGGCAGCCGTCCTTCTTGAGCACGTCGATGGCGGCGATGAGGGATCCGCCGGTGGCCAGCATGGGATCGAGGATGAAGGCCACGCGCTGGTCGATGCGGCGGGCCAGCTTCTTGTAGTATTCCACGGGCTCCAGCGTTTCCTCGTTGCGGTACATGCCGAGGACGCTGATTTTGGCGCCGGGCACCATGTCGAGTACGCCGTCCATGAGGCCGAGTCCTGCGCGGAGTATGGGAACGATGGTGATCATCTTGCCCGCGAGGTAGTCCACTTCCACCTGTCCGGCCCAGCCCTTGACCATCTTCTTTTCCGTGGGAAGATTTTTCGTGGCTTCGTAGGTGAGCAGCCGGGCCACTTCCTTGGCCAGCATGCGGAATTCGCTGGTGGAGGTGCTTTCCTTGCGGAGCAGGCCGAGCTTGTGGCGGATGAGAGGATGATCGACGATATGAAAAGCCATGGCGAATATCCTTGTTAGAGGGGGCGCGGAAGCGCAGGGTACAGAGTACACAGATTATGATGCCGTTATAGCCGGGCCCCTTTCCGTCGTCAAGGCAGGTGACTTTTCCTTCCGTCGTCTGCGGCGGGCGCTGTGCCGCAAGGACTGCGGGCTTGTTCCTGCTCGTCCGTCGGTCACAATCCGGGGGCGGACACGGTGTCGTCGCGGCGGAAATCTGCTTCGGAGCGCAAGATCCGGCATGTCGCGGGCACAAAAAAGCCCGGGCGGCGAACCGTCCGGGCTTTTGCGATCATGCATGAGGCGGCCGGAGAATCCGGCGGAACCGCTATTCGGCGAGTTCGAAGGGCTCACCGCCCTCGCGCTTCATTTCAATGGCGATCTTCCACAGCAGGGTGACCACGAGGGCGCCCACGGCGAAGATGCCGAGACCGATGGAGACTTCCCAGAAGGTGGGAGTGTAGACTTCATAGGTTTCGTAGGGGGTGGGGGCGAAGCCGCCGATGAGCAGGCCGAGGCCCTTGTCGATCCAGGAGGCGATGACGAGCATGACGAGAGCCCAGGGCAGGATCTTCATGTTGTTGCGGAACCTGGGAATGGCCAGCAGGAAGATGCTCACGAAGGCGAACACCACGGCGACCCACATCCAGCCGTTCAGCCAAACATCGAGACCTTCATGTCCGTTGAAGATGAAGGTGATGGGATGCTGATGACCGGGGATGCCGCTGTAGAAGGCGGTGAACAGTTCGAGCACGTAGAAGAACATGTTCAGGCCCATGGCGTAGGCGATGGTGATGGAAAGGGACTTCACCACGGCCTTGCCGGGATCGAAGCCGGTGAGGCGCTTCAGAAGCAGCAGGGCGAGCAGCAGGATGGAAGGACCGGCGCAGAAGGCGGAAGCCAGGAAGCGGGCGGCCATGATGGCGGACAGCCAGTAGTGACGGCCGGGCAGACCGGCGTACAGGAAGGCCGTGACGGTGTGGATGGAGAAGGCCCAGAAGATGGAGACGACCACGAGCACCTTGACCCAGCGGGGAACGGGAACGTGACGGCTTTCATGTTCGAGGGAGGTCCAGCCGATGACGGCGTTCAGCAGCAGATAGCCGCACAGAACCGTGGCGTCCCAGAACATGACCGAGTTCGGCGTGGGATGCAGGATGATGTTCAGCACGCGCTGCGGCTGGCCCATGTCAACCACGATGAAGAGCATGCACATGATGACCGCGCCGATGGCGAGGAATTCTGCAAACACGATCACGCGGTGATAGGGATGATAGTGATGGAACGTGGCGGGAAGCACCAGCATCACGGCCGCGGCGGCCACACCGACCAAATAGGTGAACTGGGCGATGTAGAAGCCCCACGAGGTGTTGCGGGTAAGACCGGTCATCTGAAGGCCGTAGATCAGCTGGAAGACGTAGACGATGAACGCATAGCCTATGATGGCCAGCAGGAAGATCAGCCACAGATAGTACTTGGGAGAACCCTTGAGAACTTTTTCAACCATGGTTCCCTCCTAGATGATGTAATAAACGCCGGGATCGGTGCCCAGATCGGGCTTGCGGCGCATGCTGAAGTTCTTGGCGAGGACACGACGGACGATGGAGTTCGGGTCGTTGAGGTCGCCGAACATGATGGCGCCGTTGGAAGCCTCGACACAGGCGGGCATGAGGCCCTTTTCCAGCCGTTCGGCACAGAAGGTGCACTTTTCCACCACGCCGCGCATGCGGGTGGGGTAGGCGGGATTCAGATCCTTGATGAAGGGGCGGGGATCCTGGAAGTTGAAGCTTCTGGAGCCGTAGGGGCAGGCGGCCATGCAGAAGCGGCAGCCCACGCAGCGGTGATAGTCGATGGCCACGAGGCCGTCGCCCGTCTTGTAGGTGGCGCCGGCGGGGCAGACGCGCACGCAGGAGGGGTTGGTGCAGTGGTTGCACAGCAGGAAGAAGCGGCGATCCTCGATGTTTTCGGGAAGCATCGGGGTGGGATCGTTGGCGAAGGCGTGTTCAAAGGTGTCGTCCCAGATCCACTTCACTTCGTGCTTGCCGGGAATGGTGGGCACGTTGTGTACCTTGTGGCAGGCTTCCACGATGGGGCGCATGTCTTCCACCGTCTGAATGCGGCGGGTGTCGATGACCATGGCCCAGCGCTTTGCCTTCCGTTCCTCGGGATAGGCTTCATAGGAGGCCTTGGCCGCTTCCGCGCGGGCCGCTCCCGCAGCCAGGGCGAAGGTGGACAGGCCTGCGACCTTGAGAAAATAACGTCTACTCGAATTCATGATTGTTCCCCTGGGGTACGACGTGGCAGTCCCAGCAGTACGGGTTCACGCTGTTGGCGTTGTGGCACTTGTCGCAGAATTCGGCCTTGTTGCTGTGGCAGGCCATGCAGGTATTCTGCAGACTGGTTTCCCATTTCTTGCCGTCGGAAGCGACGTAGATGCGCTTTCCTTCGCGCAGAGCCTGGTCGCGCCACTCGAGGAGGAGTTCCATGTGATTGGCGGCCATCCATTCTCTCGGTTCGATGCACTGGCTGCGCTCTTCACCGAAGAATTTGACGGGTTCCTTGGGGAGCTCCACCTTGACCTCTTCATGACCGGAAGAAAGCATATTGATCCAGAAGGGCGCGGTGAACAGCCCGGCGAAGACGATGATGCCGGGTATGACGAATTTTGCGTTGTACATTTATGCTTCCTCCGAGGCGGCGGGATCTTCATCGGGGAAGGGCAGATCTTCCTGACGCAGGTCCATGGTGCGGGGAATTTCGCCCTTCATCACCAGAGCGTTGGCCACGAGTTCGTGCAGGCCGCTCACCGTGACGCCGGGCACCCAGTAGTCGACGAGCGGAGGCAG
>JAXVQY010000277.1:0-3998 GCA_037303805.1 bacterium
CCACGAGATAATGCTTGTAGCTGGGGCACACGCTCAGGCAGCGGCCGCAGTATTCGCAGGTGGGACCGTTCATGGCTATCTCTCCAGCTTCCCGGGATTCATTATTCCGTAGGGGTCGAACAGACGACAGATGCCGCGCATGATGCGCATCTGCTCATCGCCGAGCTGCATGGGCATGTATTCCTTTTTTTCAAGCCCGATGCCGTGTTCACCGCTGATGGTGCCTCCGAGTTCCAGAATGGCGCGAGTTGAGGCATCACAGAAGGCCTGGTAGGCGGCGTTTTCTTCCGGTATGCTCGGGCTGTACAGTACCATGGGATGCAGATTGCCGTCTGCGGCATGGGCAATGGTCACCACATTGCAGTGCGTTTCTGCAGCCAGCTTTTCCATGATCTTCAGCGCCTTGGGAAGCAGGGAAATGGGAACGGCGTAGTCCAGTGTGACCAGTCTGTCGGCTTTGCGTACCAGAGCTGCAGTACCTCCGCGGCGGGCCTTCCACAGGATGTCGCGTTCTTCCTCGCTGGTGGCAAGTTCCATTCCTATGGCGTGATGCTCGTTGCAGATGCTCTCGATGGTCTTCATCTGGCCCTCAAGCACCATGTCTGGACCGTCCACTTCAATAAGCAGAGCTGCGCCCGCACCATCGGGACAGGGGACGCCGTATACTTCCGCCACGGTTTTGAGGAATACGCCGTCCATAAGTTCCAGTGTACAGGGCAGAATGCGGTGGCTTACAATGTCCGTTACTACGGATCCGGCCTCGGCTGCATCGTTGAAGTAGGCAAGTGCGGTACGGATGCTTTCGGGCAGGGGAATGAGTTTGACCGTCACTTCCGCTATGAAACCGAGAAGCCCCTCGGAACCGCAAATAAGTCTGGGCAGATCAAATCCCGTGACGTCTTTCTGGCAGCGGTTTCCCATGCGTACGATTTCTCCCCCCGGCAGAACGACGGTGAGACCGAGCAGATAGTCGCGGGTCACACCGTATTTCGCACCGCTCGCGCCGCCCGCATTGGTGGATACATTACCGCCGATGGTGGAATAAAGGCAGGATGTGGGATTCGGCGGATACATGAGTCCCTTTTCCGCCGCAGTCTTCTGAAGATTGCCGGTCACGCAGCCGGCCTGCACGCGGGCCAGACGATCGGTGACGGACACCTCGAGGATCTTGTTCATACGCGAGCTGCAGAGCACGAGGCCGCCCAGCACCGGCACCGGAGAGCCGGCAAGGCTGGTGCCCGAACCGCGCGGATACACCGGAACATGATGCTGGTTGCACAGCCGCATGACGGCCGAAACTTCTTCCACCGTGGCGGGCAGGGCCACGGCGTCGGGCTTGTGATTGGCAAAAAGGTCATAGGCGAAGGATCGCAGATCCTCTTCGCTTTCAAGAAAGCCCTCGGGTCCGAGAATCTTTTTCAGCTCGTCGGCAATGCCGGAAGGCAGGCTCATGAAACGTCTCCTTGAAATCTGTAGGGAATGCTGGCGGGGAGCCGGGCTCGTCCGCCAGCAGGTGCGGCCCGTTGTATCCCCTTGCGATGAGAATGTGAAGCAGGCAGGAAATGGGGCGGCAGGGGGGGAGGCGGAGAGATGCCCCGCCTTCGTCTTTCGCTACTTTGTTTTGAGGTAGTCCTCGATGCGATCCATGGCTTCGGAGAGCTTGTCCTCGTCCACGGTGCAGGCGATGCGTATGCAGCCGTCCACGGTTTCTTCCGGTCCGAAGGGGAAGCCCGGCACCACAATGACCTGCTTCTTGTCCAGCAGATCGAGAGCGAAGGCGAGCGAATCGCCTTTTGCGGCCTCGATGTGTGGGAAGAGGTAAAAGGTGCCCGCAGGTTCCAGACAGCGCACGCCGGGCATGGCGTTGAGGCGCGCGGCGGCAAGATGCGTGCGGCGGCGGTAGGCCTCGCGGAAGGCCTCGAATTCTTCTTTGGGGCCGTTGAGCGCGGCAAGGGCGGCGCGCTGGTTGGGCGTGCCGGTGCTGGCCACGGAATAGCTCAACACCTTGATCATTTCCTTCATGATCCATGAGGGGCCGAGCGCGTAACCCACACGCCAGCCGGTCATGGCAAAGGCCTTGGAGAAGGAGTTGAGCACCACCGTGCGCTCGAACATTCCCGGACGCGTGGCAATGCTTTCCGGTCTGCCGCTGAAGCAGATGCTGTCATACACCTCGTCGGAAATCACGATGAGATCGTGGCGTACGGCAAATTCGGCAAGCATGTCCAGCGTGGCGGCGTCGAGCACGATGCCGGAAGGATTGCAGGGCGAGTTGATGAGCAGGGCGCGGGTTTTCGGCGTAACGGCTTTTTCCATGGCCTCGAGGGTGGGAAGAAAGCCGTTGTCGAAGCTGGTGGGAACCTGTACGAGCCTGCCCCCGGCAAGGACGCAGTGGCCGAGATAGTCGGAGAAGCAGGGCGCGGGAGAGAGGACTTCGTCCCCTTCGTCGAGAATGGTGCGCATGACGGCAAGAAGGCCGTGCATGGCGCCGGAGGTGATGAGCAGGTTTTCGCCCTGCCAGGGCAGGCCGGACTTGGCTCGTTCTGCTTCGAGCAGGGCGGCGCGAAGCTCGGGGTCGCCCGAGGATGCCGCGTAGTGGGTAAAGCCCTTCATGGCGTCCTTCATTGCGGCCTCACACACGAAGGAGGGCGTGTCGAAGTCCGGTTCGCCTATGCTGAGGGAAATGACGTCGTCATAGGCCGAGGCTTTTTCGAGCATGCTGCGTATGACGCTGAAGCGCAGCGGCGTGACATGGGTGCTGAGTGTCGTGTTCATGACGGATACCGTTTTGCAGAAAAAGCGGCCTTGCTGCCGCCTGGCTGAGGTTGGGAACGCCTGCGCCCGCGCACGGAAAGAAGGGGCTTTGCCGTGCGCGGGCGGCGCGTGGGGAAAGGAAGACCGGCGCACGGCGTGCCGCGGAACCGGAACGGTGCACCGAGGCAGAGGAGATCTCCTGCCCCGGAGTTTTCGGATGTTTTACAGATAGCCCAGCATGCGCGGAATGGTCAGACAGAAGGCCGGGACATAGGTAACCAGCAGCAGGACGCCTATTTCCACGGCGATGAAGGGCAGAACTGAGCGTATGACGTATGAGAGGTCGAGCTTGGTGACGCCGCATATGACGAACAGACACACGCCGAGCGGCGGCGTGAGCAGACCGACGGCCATGTTGAGCACCATGATCATGCCGAAGTGCAGAGGCTCGATGCCCACCTGCGTGGCTACGTTGAGCAGCGTGGGGGCCAGAATGATGATGGCTGCACCGCCCTCCATAAACATGCCTACGAAGAGCAGCAGAACGTTGAGCAGCAGCAGGATGACGAGCTTGTTGCTGGTGACGGACTGGATGAGGGCGGCAAGCTGATTGGGAATCTGTTCTGCGGCAAGCAGCCAGGCGAAGGCGTTGGCCGTGCCGATGATGAGAAGCAGAACGGCTGTGGTAAGGACACTGGAGCCGAGCACCTCGATGAGGTCCTTCAAGTGCAGGGTGCGGTGGCATATTCCGAGAAGCAGAGCGTAGAGCACGGCCACAGCTGCAGCCTCAGTGGAAGTAAAGATGCCGAACATGATGCCGCCCATGATGATGGTGGGAGCCATGAGGGCAGGCAGAGCTTTCCAGAATTCTCTGCAGAAGCGTTTGATGGTCAGCGGGTTGGGGTCACGGGGGTAGTTTTCACGAATGGCCACGAAGTAGCTGTAAGCCATCATACCGATGCCGAGCATGAGACCGGGGACGATTCCGGCCATGAAAAGACCACCGATACTCATGCCGGTGGTAACGCCCATGATGACCATGAGAATGGAAGGGGGAATGATGGGGCCCATGGTGGAGGCAGCTGCAGTAACGGCAGCGCTGAAGCCGGGATTATAGCCGTTTTTGATCATGCCGGGCACCATGATTGAACCGATGGCCGCGGCGTCGGCCACGGCGGATCCGCTGATGCCGCCGAGGAACATGGAGGCCGCGATATTGGAGTGAGCAAGACCGCCTGGAATGC
>JAXVQY010000278.1:0-12649 GCA_037303805.1 bacterium
GCATGAGCGTATCGGTTTCATTGGAGGCGAAGCCGAACATCATACCCTGGTCGCCTGCCCCCTGATCCTCGGGATTGGAGCGGTTGACACCCTGGGCGATATCGGGCGACTGCTTGTCGATGGAGGAGAGTACCGCGCAGGTCTGCGCGTCGAAGCCCATGTCCGAGCCGATGTAGCCTATTTCGCGGATGGTGCGGCGTACGATGGCCGGAAGATCGGCATATCCCTTGGTGGTGATTTCACCGGCCACGATGGCCATGCCGGTGGTTACCAGAGTCTCGCAGGCAACGTGGGAATCGGGATCCTGTGCCAGCAGCGCATCGAGAACGGCATCGGAAATCTGGTCGGCAACTTTGTCGGGATGACCTTCAGTGACGGATTCGGAGGTGAAGAGGTATTTGCCTTTAGAGGGGATCATGGTCTCTCCTTGAAGTTCACGGGGGCGCTCGGAGGGATGCGGCATGAACCGGGTGCCGTGAGCGTGGGGCATCCGGGAAAGGCATATCTTTATATCAAGTTATGGTAATATGCCTTTCACTCCGACACTATACACAGGGAGTTCCGCTCTGTCCAGCTTCTTGACGGGATATCCCCGTCACGTTATCCCATAAAGAAGAGAAAACAGAAGGATGGCTCCTGGTCCGGGCCGTGAGGTCCTCCTGCTTCAAGCCTTTGTCCGGGAGTCAGCCATGCAGCCGTTCTATCAGGGAAAGATTGATAATTTCTGCGCCATGTATGCGGTGCTCAATGCCCTTCAGGTGCTGTTCAGTCTCGGCCCCCTTCAGGCGCGGAAGATTTTCAACCGCGTTCTGTGCGCGCAGGCTGCCGACGGTGTGGAATTCGCAAAAATTCTCGAGCACAGAACCGATTATGTCTCTTTGGTGGATTTCATGCTGGCCGACGTGCAGAGGCATGAGTTTCCCAGCCTCAGCGTTCGTGCGCCCTTCGGTGCCGATGATTCCTGCGAGCATGTGTGGGAGGCGCTTCGCGCGAGTGCCAGGCCTCCCATGCCGCTGGTGTCGATATTCCGCTTTCAGCGTTTTGCGCCGCCGTCGGAAAAGCCCTACGTGGACCATTGGACGGTGGGGCATTATATGGATATGGAGGGGCTGCATTTCATGGATTGCAGCCTGGAGGCGGGCGCACTCTACTGCCTGCCCTATGCTAAGTTGACAGATTCGTGGCGTCCGCTCAGTCGGGACTATGTGGTCATTCCGCCCGAAAGCGTGAGGATTCTGTCTGTTTCCCGCTCCGCGGTTCTTCCGGTATGAGTATGGCACTGACTTCACGGCAGAAAATGGGGGCGGCCGCCCTCATCATGGCGTTCAGCGTTCTCGTGTCCCGCTTCATGGGACTTTTCCGCGACAAGATCATTTCCTGGCAGTTCGGAGCCGGGGGCGAGACGGACATTTATTTCGCCGCCTTCGTGGTGCCTGATTTTCTGAATTATCTGCTGGCCGGCGGGTATGTGTCCATCACGCTCATTCCCCTTCTGTCCAAGCGCTTTGAGGAGGACGAGGCCGACGGATGGCGTCTTTTCGGTGTGGTGTTTTCCTGGGCGACACTGTCCATAGGTGTGCTTTCGGCTCTGGCCTGGGCCGCGGCTTCCTACCTGGCGCCCGTCGTGGCTCCGGGATTTTCGCCTGCCCAGTGTGAAAGACTGGCCGATTTTCTCCGTATCGTGCTTCCGGCTCAGGTATTCTTCCTGCCCGGAGCCTGTCTTTCGGCCATTCTCTATATCCGGCATCAGTTTGCAGTGCCCGCGCTCATGCCCCTCATCTACAACGGCTGCATTCTTCTTTTCGGCGTGGGACTTCCGTGGCTCGGTCTGGCTCAGGGCATGGAAGGCTTCTGCTGGGGGGTGCTGGTCGGTGCGGCGCTGGGGGCGTTCGTCCTGCCTCTGATCGCCGTGAAGGAAGGCGGTCTGCATCTTTCCTTCGGACTTTCTCATCCGCTCATGAAAAAGTTTCTGCTTCTGGCCCTGCCGCTCATGATCGGGCAGTCCGTGGTGGTGCTCGACGAGCAGTTCGTCCGTATTTTCGGCAGCATGGCCGGAGACGGAGCCGTGAGTCTGCTCAACTATGCCCGGCGCATCATGATGGTGCCCGTGGGGGTGGTGGCTCAGGCTGCCGGTGTGGCCTCCTTCCCCTTTCTGGCCTCTCTGGCGGCCAGAGGCGACATGGATGAATTCCGCAGCACGCTGCGCCGTACCATGATCAACAGCATGATCGTGGCCGTGCCCGTGACGGCATGGATGATCACCTCATCCGGGCCGGTTCTGGGCTTCATTTTTGAAGGGGGAAGCTTTTCCATCGAGCATACCAGGGGAGCGGCGCCCCTCCTGCAGATCATGATGCTGGCCGTACCGTTCTGGCTGCTGCAGCAGGTGACGGGGCGGGCATTTTACGCCGTGGAGGATACGGTGACGCCCGCCGTGGTGGGTACGGTGGTCACGCTTCTGGCCGTTCCGGGCTACATGCTGCTCGTTCCGGTCATGGGAGCGAGGGGCGTGGCTCTGGTGACGACGGCTTCCATCGCTTTTTACGCCCTGATTCTCATGGTGATAGCCTGTCGGCGATGGGCGTCCGGGGCTTTTGCCGGTCTGTGGGGAACGGCCTGGCGAAGTGCCCTCATTTCCATGCCCGGATGCGGCATCATGCTTGCCGTCATGCATGACGGGTTCCGTCTGCTTGCGGCACTGCCCGCACTTCTGCAGCAGTTCATCGTGCTTGCCGTCGGAGGGCTGCTTTTTCTTGCCTCGTGGCTCGTCATCGCCTGGTTCTTCCATCGTGATTACTTCCGGCTGGTGACCTCTCCTTTCCTGCGGCGTCTCAGACGCGCCCGCTGACCCAGACGGAGGAAAAGATCATGCAAGTCATTCGTGCCAGTCATGCGGGATTCTGTATGGGCGTGGCGCTCGCCCTGCATAAACTTGATACCATCGTGGCCTCTCGTCCCGGCGAGAGGGTGGCCACGCTCGGCGAGATCATTCATAATCCTCAGGTGCTCGAAGATTATGCCCGCAAGGGCGTGCGCTGTCTTCATGCCGTGGAAGAGGCGGAGAGCGATATGTCGGTGCTGATCCGTGCCCACGGCATTCCGCGGAACGTGGAGGCCAGACTGCGCGAGAGGTGCGCCAGAGTGGAGGATGCCACCTGCCCCCGCGTAAAGAATGCCCAGCTTGCCATTGCCGAGGCGACGGCTGCGGGACGTGAGCTTCTGCTTTACGGCGAGGCGGAACATCCCGAGGTGCGGGGACTCATTTCCTATGCTGCCGGAGCGAGTCACATTTTCTCTTCCATAGCCGACCTTGAGGCACTGCTCGCAGGAGAGGAGCTTGCCGGCCGACCGCTGGTGCTGGCCGCTCAGACCACGCAGGATCGTCTTATCTTTGATGAAATGCACCGTCGCCTTGCCGCCCGTTTCGGTTCTTCTCTTACCGTGCTCGACACGATATGCGACGCCACGCGGGAGCGGCAGGAGGAGGCCGGGGAAATCGCGGCCCGTGTGCAGGCCATGGTGGTGGCGGGAGGCAAGTCCAGCGGGAATACGAAACGACTTGCGGAACTCGCCCGCATGCGCGGTGTTCCCACGGTACTTGTGGAAACGGCCGATGAGCTTGACAGCGCGGACTTTATCGGCGTGAGGACAGTGGGATTGACGGCAGGTGCCTCCACGCCCCGTTACATCATCGACGAGGTGGAAAAAAGGCTGTGTCTCATGTAGGGCAAGAAGAGGCAAGTTTTCTGTAATATATTGTAACAGGAAAAAAGATGCTTTCGAGCCCGCTCCCGGATATAGTCTTTCCAGACAGTTCTGGAGGACCCTATCATGCCCGATACCGAAAATTCTCAGATGCCTTCCCTTTCTCTTCTTGTCGTTGACGATGATCAGGATATCCGTGATCTCATGGCCGATTATCTGCGTCAGCACGGCTTTACAGTACGGGTGGCCGACGGCGGCAAGGCCATGTTCGAGAGCATTGAGAACGAGGTTCCTGATCTCATCGTGCTCGACATCATGATGCCGGGAGAGGACGGTCTTTCTCTGTGCCGTCGTCTGCGTTCCATGGAAAGCATGGCCTCCGTGCCCGTCATTTTTCTCACGGCTCTCGGAGACACGGCCGATCGGGTGGTGGGCCTTGAGCTCGGAGCCGACGACTATGTGGTCAAGCCTTTCCAGCCGCGTGAACTTCTGGCCAGAATTCGTGCCGTTCTCCGGCGGTCCGGAAGAAGTGCCGACGTGTCGGCCGATGCCGGACGTCCTGAAAAGGCCTATCATTTCAGCGGGTGGACGCTGGATATCTCGGCCCGTCACCTCATTGCTCCCGGCGGTATGGTCGTGAATCTGAGCGGTGCGGAATACCGTCTGCTCACCATTTTCCTCGAGCATCCTCAGAAGGTGCTCAGCCGTGACTTCATTCAGGATGAACTGCAGGGGCAGGAAACCGACCGCAGTCCCTTCGACCGCAGTCTCGATGTTCAGGTATGTCGTCTTCGTGCCCGTCTCCGCGATACCGGCGACGGAGAGAAGGGGCGCGAAAACAAACTCATCAAGACGGTGCGCGGTGACGGCTATGTGTTCACCAGCGCCATCACGGTGGAGTAGTCATGACCGCGGCGTCCGGAAAAACTGCGGCATCTGCAGCATCAGGCAGAGGGTTCAACGCTCGGCTGAGAAGACTGGTTTCCCGACTTTCTCCCGACTCTCTGCTTGCTCGTCTCATTCTTATTTTTTCGGGCGCCTTTTTTGCCCTTCTGCTGCTCACCACCATTTATGCCGGAGAGTCACGGCATTTCTATTTCATCCGCGGGCTCATGGCCGACCGGGCACGCCGCATGGCGGAAGTGGCAGCGCTGCTCGATGCCACTTCACCCGAAATCCGCTTCGTTCTGCGTGAACAGTTCAACAGCCGCGGCTTTTTCGTCACGTTCACGAGTTCCCGTCCTTCGGTCACCGTCAAGGATGACGATCTGAAGGAAGTATCGACGCTCATGGAATACATGCTGAATTATTCTCTTGCGCGTCTTTACGGAGATATGCCCGCACGTCACGGCAGAATGATGCACGGAGAGAGGCACGGCGGAAATGAGGACGTTCCGCGACGCGGTTTTCTGGCCGTGCGCGAGCTGAATCTGCCGAGTCCCATGGAGTCCTTCGGGCAGTCGGTATGTCAGTATTTCACCAATGCCAAGAGGTCCAGCGGCCCTTCCGTTTATCAGGCCACGGCCGTGGTTCCCCTGCATGACGGCACATGGGTGGTCATTGAGGACTCGGCTCCCGGGTACCTGCCTCTGCCGTATTTTCCCTTCACCAGCATCATGGCCATAGAGATGTTTTTTGTGGCCATCAGTTTTCTGGCCTTTTATCTGTGTGTGAAGCCTCTGCGCAGGCTGGCCCGTGCCGCCGACCGCTTCGGACGCGACATCAGAACTCCGGCATTGCCGGAAACAGGCCCCATGGAGGTGCGCGAGGCCTCGCAGGCCTTCAACCGCATGCAGACGAGCATACGCGAGTTTCTGGATGAGAGGGAACGGACCCTGGCGGCCGTCTCCCACGATCTGCGTACTCCTCTGACACGCATGCGTCTGCGCGTGGAGCAGCTCGACGAAAGTCAGCGCGGACCGCTTCAGAAGGATATCGGGGAACTCCAGCAGATCATGGATACCACCATTGATATCGCCCGCAGCAAGAGCGAAAAGGTGGCCGTGGTGGATGTGATGTCTCTTATTGAAAGTCTGGTTGAAGACAGACAGGATATGGGGCAGGATATCCGTATGGAAGAGCGTTTTCAGGATCCCGAGGCTCTGTTCTCCGTTCGTCCGATTTCGGCGCGGCCGCTCAGCATGAAGCGCTGCCTGGCCAACCTTATGGACAACGCGCTGCGCTACGGCGGTCATGTGGTCGTGGATGTGGTGGACAGCGATACCATGCTTTCCGTCATCATTTCCGACAGCGGTCCCGGCATAGCCGAGGCCGAGCTCAAGAAGGTTTTCGAACCGTTTTACAGGGTGGAACGTTCACGCAACCGCAGTACGGGAGGGACCGGTCTCGGCCTTTCCATCGCCCGCAGCATGGCCCGCATGCACGGCGGCGACGTGACGCTGGAAAATCGGCCGGAAGGCGGTTTGAAGGCAACGGCGACGTTCAAGCGGTCGTGAACAGACAAGGTAAAAAGGAGTTTGTAATGAAGCGTTTTGGTCTGATTGCAGGGCTGTGCATGCTTCTTGCCCTGGCCGGGTGCGTGGTGCCTCCGCCTCATCATGACGAGGGACCGAGCTATGATCACCCCCGCGGGCACAGGCCTCCGCCTCCGGAACATCACCCCTACTGGGGACCGAGATGGCATTGATCCGTCCGGCTGGGCATGTGTGAGAAATTCGGCTGACGGGACGCACCGGATGCAGCATGGTTCCCGACGTCGGCAGGCAGCGTACGTTCTGTCGGAGTGTGTATCCCGTGAACGAGAAGGAGGTATGTCATGCGATCTCTGCCCGTTGTCATAGGTTGTCTTTTCCTTTTGAGCGGTTGTATTCCTCCGGCCGGTTCCGTAGCCTATGCGGATTATCCTCCGCCCAGGCATGAGGTCCGTCCTGCTCCCCGTCCCGCGCCTCGTCCTGTTCCCAAGGCTCAGGCACCCCGCCCCGGTGTACAGCGGCCTGCCCCGGCTCCTGCCCCTCGTCCCGATAAAGCCGTCCGTCCTTCCCGCCCCGGAAATCTTCCTCATGCGGGAAGTCCTTCCATGCAGCGTCCGCCTGCCCCTAAGAAGGGAAAGGCCGATTCCCGTCCGGCGCCCGGAAAAAATGATCCGGGAAGACCCGGACCGAGGCGGTAGAACGGAACACGGCTGCAGAGAGCTGATATCGGACCGTTCGTCCCGAGGTCCGTACCGTCCGGAGATCACGGACGTCTTTTCATGAACGTGCCCGGGGGAGAGGATTCTCCCCCGGTTTTCCTTCCCTGTCTCGGGAGACTGTCGGGGGAGACGGAACGGCGACGGCCGGCGTGTCCCCCACAGGACTTTTTCATCGTTTATTTTCGGCATTAATCCGTTCTGCTGACAAATCAGAAGAAAACCTCCGTGTTTCGGAGGATCGTTTCCCATGAACACCATGATCATCCGTACGTTTTTTTCCGCTCTTCTTGTGCTGAGTCTTGTTCCTGCCCCGGACCTCTTTGCCGCGCAGGCGCCGTCGTTTACGGCAAGACAGCAGAGCAGGGTGACACCTGCGGTGCGAGCCGTGAATGCCGTGGCCCCGGCGGTGGTGAACATCACCAGCACTCTGGTGGAGCGTCGTGCCGCCCGTGAGCTCACACCGTTCGACCTCTTTTTCAACATGCCCGGTCGTGATCTCCGCGGAGAAAGTATCGGATCCGGCATCATCATCGACGGTCGTCGTTCCCTCGTTCTGACCAATGCCCACGTCGTGAACGGAGCTTCGGAGATTTCCGTCCGGCTGCTTGACGGGCGTACCTATGATGCCGATGTGGTAGGTGCGGAACCTGATTTTGACATTGCCGTGCTGCGTCTCAAGGGAGCGAAGGATCTTCCCTCCGTGACCATGGGGGATTCCACGGATCTCATGCCCGGAGAGTCGGTCATTGCCATCGGCAATCCCTTCGGTTTTTCCCACACGGTGACCACGGGCGTTATTTCTGCGCTGGATCGTACCATAGAAGGGCAGGAGGGCGTGTTCACCGATCTCATTCAGACCGATGCCGCCATCAATCCCGGTAACAGCGGCGGTCCGCTGCTCAATATTCTCGGTGAGCTCATCGGCATCAATACCGCCATTTACGACAAGGCGCAGGGGATAGGCTTTGCCATTCCCATCAGCAAGGCGCGCCGCGTGGTGGATGAAATTCTGGATCAGGGGCGTGTCAGTACTCCCTGGCTCGCGCTTATCGGGCAGAACGTGGATCCCCGCACGGCGAGGTACCTGCGTCTGCCTGAGGCGGAAGGGCTGCTGGTCACGGAGGTGTTCAAGGACGGTCCGGCGGAAAAGGCAGGTCTGCGGCCCGGTGACGTCATTCTGGAAATGTCCGGCAATGCCGTGAGCGACAGAGACATGTTCCTGTCTCTTCTGCGCAATCATCAGCCTCATGCTCCCGTTGCCCTGACGGTATGGCGTGACGGTGCAAAGCGTTCCTTTACCGTCAGGACCGTTGATTTCGACGATGCCACGGCAGAGAAGCTGGCGCTGCGTCGCTGGGGCGTTTCCGTAAAGGACGGGAGAAACGGAGCCGTGGTCACGCAGGTCAAGGCCGGTTCTCCGGCAGGGAATCTCGGTCTGGAAAAAGGAGATGCCATCACGGCCGTTTCCGGGCGGAGCGTCGGTTCCCGCAGAGATTTTCTCGATGCGTTCCGCAGAGATTTTCTCAAGAGACAGCTTCTTCTGCAGGTGCTCCGCGGCGGCCGTCTCTATCAGGTCCGTATGGGATTATGACGAAGGACGGGGCTGCCTCGTTGCGTCCCGTCTCTAAACGCGCTAAGGTTGGCGATCCCCTTTTTCAGGAGTAGAGGTATGAACCATTTCCGTCGTCTTTCCCTGGCATTCTGCGCGGTGCTGCTTTTCGCCGCAGTGGCCCTTACCGGCTGCCTGGCTCAGAACAATGTCCGTCTCCTCTATAATCCCAGCGGAGCTTCCGCCCTGCCCGTGGCCACGGCTCCCCGTGTGGCCGTGGTGGTATTTGAGGATCAGCGCGGCCGTATCGACATCGGTGTGCGCAAGGACGGCAGTCCTTTCCAGCCCGGATCCAGCGTGGCCGAATGGGTGAGTCAGTCTCTGGCTGACGAACTGGCCCGTCAGGGTGCTCAGGTATCGCTGGCGACTTCCATGGCGCAGGCTCAGGCCGGACAGCCGGACTACATCGTCGGCGGTGTCGTCGAACGTGAGTCGCTTACGGTAAAGAGATTGAGCAATTATGATGCCATGATCCGCATTCAGACTCGTCTGTACAGCCAGAAGCAGGCCACGGTGACCAAGAGCTTTGCTTCCCAGCAGGAAAAGACCGGTATTCCCGGTGCCGCTCTTGCGGAGGAAACGCTGTCCAGCACTCTCGGCGACGTACTGAAGAATGCGTCTCTGGCCATCATGGGTGCCATGCACTGATAGTCGGAATTGTTTAACTTTCGCCGCGTCCGGTTCTGCCGGGCGCGGCCTTTCTGTCTGAACGCCTGAGGCTTTCCGCGTAAGGGCGTTTCGATCGGAGTGTCTATGCGTCCTGTTCTCGTCAAGGCCTACGGGGCTCTCAATCCCGCCACGGAAGAAACCTTGCGTGCCGTCCGTGCCGTTCTGGAAGACTGGTATATTCCCGATGCCGTGGAGCTGAAAGGCGATCTTCTGCGCATCAGCTATGAGGGGGAGGTCTTCCCGGATGCGGAAGTGGTGGAGGCCATTCGTCCCTTTCTCTGCGACCGGAGCGAAGGAAAGCTGGACATCCTTGATCTTGAGGCATGGACATTGCATCGTTACTTTTTTGCCTACGGTCGTCTGCGCGATCATACGGCCACCCTGGACAAGGCACTGGAAGCCTGTTCCATGCATTGAAGGGGCGCCATGGCGTTCCTTGATGAAGCGAAACGGATCTGTTTCGCTTCGGAATGCAGAATGCGTGTCCCAGCATAACGGAAACGGGGAAAGTTCCTTTTTCCGAAACTGACCGCGGCCGCGTTTGAGGCTTCTGAGCCTGATTTTTGCCTTTCCTTTCTGGATCCCTGCCGGAAGGAAAGGCTTTTTTGTTCGCTTTGTCTTGGGGAAGAGATGATCAGAAAAACGTGATTCCGGCATGTGGGGCAGGCGTGAAAAGTACGAAATGGGGTCGATCGTTTTTTTGTGTCAATACAAAAAAGTATTAATGGCCTTTTGTTGCTGAAAATACGGACAATTCCTTCCGGAATACGAAAATGTACGGAAGAAAAGTCCGAGAGGAACAGGAATGGACCGATTCTTTTTTGTATTGATCGTCATGTCGGTAAAACGAAAAAGAGTTACATGATTTCACAATGTTGTGTTATTTTTCTTCAAAATGGCACGCAATATGCATGAGGAGGAACAGAATCTGACGTTCAGGATGGAAGGAGGATATCTCTATGAACGCGGCTGATACAGGTTTTGTTCTCGTCAGCGCCATGCTGGTCATGCTTATGGTACCGGCTCTTGCTCTGTTTTACGGCGGCCTGGTGGCTTCCCGCAACGTGTTGTCCACCACCATGCACAGTTTTGTTCTTCTCGGCGTGGGAGCGCTGCTCTGGCCTCTTGTCGGCTACACACTGGCTTTCGGGCCTGATATTCATGGACTCATAGGCGGTTTTGAGCATGTCATGCTTTTCGGCGTCGGCAAGGAACCTCTGGACGGAGGCTCCATTCCTGCGTTGGCCTTCATGGCGTTTCAGTGCATGTTTGCCGCTCTGACGCCTGCCCTTATTTCCGGTGCCTATGCGGAACGCATCCATTTTCAGGCCATGCTGCTTTTTTCCGTGCTGTGGCTCCTGGTGGTCTACTGCCCCATGGCGCATTGGGTGTGGGGCGGCGGCTGGCTCATGCAGATGGGCGCCCTTGACTTCGCCGGAGGCGCCGTCGTGCACATGAGCTCCGGTTCCGCTGCTCTGGCTGCGGCCATCGTGCTCGGCAAGCGTTCCACCATGGGGCGTCGTGCCGGACTTCCCCACAATATTCCCATGACCGTTCTCGGTGCGGGACTTCTGTGGTTCGGCTGGTTCGGGTTCAATGCGGGCAGTGCTCTTGCGGCCAACGGTCTTGCCGCCAATGCCCTGGTCACCACTCATCTGTCCGCGGGCTGCGCCATCCTCGGCTGGCTGGCGGTGGAACGCTGGCATACCGGTCATTTTACGGTCCTCGGTGCGGCTTCCGGAGCAGTGGCCGGGCTTGTGGTCATCACGCCTGCCGCCGGTTTCGTGGAACCCTGGGCTGCCATCGTCATGGGACTTCTCGGCGGTGCGGTGTGTTACGGCGGTATTTTCCTGAAGAGCATCTTCAATTACGATGATGCCCTGGATGTGGTGGGCATTCACGGTATAGGCGGTGTTTTCGGTGCTCTGCTTACCGGTGTGTTTGCCTGTGCGTCGGTCAACGGCGTGGACGGACTCCTCTACGGCAATCCGCATCAGCTCTGGATACAGTTCGTGTCCGTCATCGCCACGGTAGGGTTCTGCTTCCCCGTCAGCTTCGTGCTGCTCAAGATCACCGACAGACTTGTGGGACTGCGCGTGCCGCTGGAAAAGGAAGTGACGGGCCTCGATATTTCGGAACATTCCGAATCCGGCTACCAGATATAAAGACAGAGAGGATACTGTGATGAAAGAAGAAACTTCCATGAAAAAGCTGCAGGTGATTTTGAGGCTGGAGACCGTGGAGCGGGTGAAGGAAGCGTTGAGTTCCATAGGCATAGGCGGTGCCACGCTCATGGAGGTGCGCGGCTTCGGCCGTCAGCGCGGGCATACGGAAATTTACCGTTCGCAGAGGATGGAAGTGGATTTCCGCTCCAAGATGATGCTGGAAATCGTCATAGAAGAGGAAAAAGTGGAAGACGCCGTGAAGATCATTCTGGAAAATGCCCGGACCGGTGCCGTGGGCGACGGCAAGATCTTCGTGCTGCCGGTGGACAATGTGATCCGCATACGCACCGGCGAATCGGGCAAGGCGGCACTCTAGTCCTGGCTGAAACAGTTTTCTGCTGAGGGCGCAGTTTCTTTCTGCCCAGTCATAAATGTATCCGGACTCGTAATTGTCCGGTCTACCATACGGATGAGAAGCAAAGAAGAAAGGCTTCTCATCCGTTTTCGGTTAAGCCGGGAAGGAGAGGGCCGGTTTTGGATGACGCCGACGAACGCACCGAACGGGCGTAATGTCTTCTCCCGCAGGTTCCGAGAGACCGCCCGGTCTTGCCGGACTTGAAAAAACAACGTAGTGAGGGCTGTGGCTGCCGATGCATGGCCGTCGGCGGAGCATCCCCCCTCACGTCTGTTTTGTGCCGGAACGAGCGGTCCGTTTTTTTTTGACCGTCGGAACGCCTCGTCATGTCCGGAACGTCGCTGTTTCCCGCCGGGGCAGAGCGAGGGCTTTCAGCGGAATTTGTTTCGGATAAGGTGTCGCCGTATTTTTCGGGGAAGAATGTCGTCATACGGTCTTTACCGTGAGAGAGACGCTCTTGGAAAATGACGGCTCATTCCCTCGGAAAAAGCGGGCTTTTTTTTGTGCCCTTTCCGACATGCTTCGTTTTCAGGGCATAATTTTCGACGGCCGGAGGCATGTCTGAAGATATTTTTCCGAAGGTATGCTCTTTTTTCCCCGGTGGTGTATGATTTGTCGACGGGAGTTTGGTAAAAACTACCCAATCGGGCGATAATTTTTTCAAAATCAGAAAAAAAGGAGGTGAATTATCGAAAATACCGAAAAATGATGAACGACAGGGGATACTCTGAGTGAAATGTCGACATTTTTCGGCGGATGAATGACGGACTTCAATTCGTCGCTCGACAGCTGAAAGAGCAATTAAAAAATCATAATACATTGGTATTATTACGAGTTTATGGATGTATTCCAAAGCTCGTTTTTTTTGTTCAGTGGGTTGCCTTTTTTCGTAGTCGGATTGACAGAAAAAGGTGTTTGAAGTATAGTATAGCTGT
>JAXVQY010000279.1:0-7296 GCA_037303805.1 bacterium
CTCTTCAAGATAAGGAAGCTGTTCCTGAGACATAGGTTCCTCCTTGTTTCAGTCGAGGGGCTGCCGCTCTTTCTCCTGAGCGGAGCCGGGGGTCCTTCGCCCCGGAAAGTGCAGGGCGTCCTCGCCGTACATGGCCCTTATGACCAGCGCGGCCTTTGCGTTGCGCGACATGCCGGCGGCATCACCTCCAAGCCGGGCAGCCTCCATGTCCAGCATGGGGCCCGAGAACTCGGGAGGCAGCATGGACAGGTAGTCTGGTTCGGGTGAGGCATCGTCGGCGGCATGCTTCACCTCGGATGTTTCACCGTTGCGGGAAAAGGAATGAAATATTCCGTGCAGAAAGTCCTTCCGGCTTATGGTGTGGCGTGTGCTCATCGTTTTTCCGTCAGCATTTGAAGTGTGGAAAAATAGGCCAGAGCCGCCGCCGAGGCATCGTCGGCATCGGCATGCCGCATGGCACTCAGTATTCGCGCGAGGTGGGCGAAGATCTGTTCTTTCTGCGGGAGATCGCAGGTATTGAACAGTCGCACCAGCGACTTGCCGTCGGGCAGGCAGGCTGCCAGAGCGGCGCTTACGCTGCTGTTGTTGATGAAGCGGGCTGTTTCCATGAAAAATTGTATGTGTGCCTGAACGAAGGACTTGATGTCGTCGTTGCGCAGCGCCGTTCCGGCGACGGGCAGGATCCGTTCAAGACGGAGAATCTGGGACGGGCGTATGGTCAGGGATGAGGCGCGGACGATGGGAGGGACAATGAGCAGACTCGCATCTATTCTGTCGATGAGAGGACACTGCGTCGAATGTTCCGAAGGCAGCGCACGCACGCGCGTTCCGCTTCCGTGCGTGGTTTCGAGAATACCGCGACCGGCCAGGGCACTGAGGGCGGCCCGGAGCGTCGTTCTGTTGACGTTCAGTTCCTCGGCAAGCTGCCGCTCGGAAGGCAGACGCTCAAAGAGTTTCCAGCGTCCTTCCATGACGGCCTGTTCCAGCTGCTGCTCAATCAGTTTCTGCTTGCTCACGACAGACTCCTGGGTCTTTTACCCGTATCCATGATACTAGTTTTGCGCTGTTGCGACAAAAGACTCAAGTGTTTTTCAAAAAAAGAAGAAAAAGTAATAACAGAATGAAATAATACTGAAAAATATAAAATAGTGGTTCATCCACAATGCTTTTTTATTATTCTGATCCCGGGAAGATGCTTTTATTTTTTGGAGGCGGGAACATCTTTTTGGGAAGTAAAGAAAATTTGATTTAACCAATTTACAATGATGTTTTTTTCCCGTAATTTAAAAAAGCATTTCAGCACATCGCGGAGGCGTGCTATGGATTTCTCTCTTTGGGCGTCAGGTTTTCCCGGCTTGTTGTGGGAGATAGAGCATCGCCGTTCGCGCATCCGGCTGTTGAACGACTGGACTCTTCCTTCCCTTGGTGAAAATACTTCGAGACTGCTTAAGGACGTGCAGTTCCGCAGGCGGGTGGTCATGAAATCTGATCACACGCTGCTCGTCGAATTCTGGGAAATGGTGACGAGCCGTCAGCCCGCCATGGTGACGTTCCGGCTCAATGCCAGTTCCCAGCAGTCCTATCTTCTGCAGGGTTGGCCGGATCCTCATAACACTGAAAAGTATTTCGGCATGCTCAAGGATTCCGTACTTCCAGCCACGTTTGTGGCCAACGGCGCCGCGGGAACCTGTCAGCTTGCCCTGGGGCGCGCGCAATATCCCGTCCTTGTGCTCAGTCTCGACGACAGGGAGATTGTGACGTGCAACGAGGCGGCACAGGTGCTGTTTGACGGCGCGGCCAGAGGAGGGGGCGAGTTTATGCTGGAGGATATTGCTCCCGGAGAGATGGGGGAGACCCTTCTTCGTGTCTCGCGGAAAGCTCTGGATGAGGAAATCTGGGCCGGGACGCTCATGCTCCGGAGCGGAACAGGCAGCATTCTCGGTTCCAAGGTGCGTATTTCTCCCTGTTCCACGGGGACGGACATCGTACGCATTGCCCTGCTGAATATTCCCGAATCACCTGCATCCTGTGCGCTTTCTCCCTTCGTAGAACCGGGACAGATGCCCCTTTCCCTCCGGGAAGGACTGGAGAAGCTGCTTGCACGTTGTCCCGAGGTGGAAGGCCTCATGTTTTCCGATATCCAGTCGGTGCGGGGCATGGTGGAAGTGTATGGTGTGGGCAGAATTTTTTCCTCGCTGGCATGGGGGGCATCTCATGCGTACGAAGGAACCATAGCCCAGGATATCGAACGGTTCAGTCTGGATTCGCTTATCGTGGAAGACACGCTCGACAGCATCAAGTCCATAGACTGGGCCATGTTCATTCCCTGCGGGGTACGTTCTTATTTCGCCAAGCCCTTTTATTCTTCAGAAGGACTGCACGCCGTGCTTATTTTCGCGTTCAGCACACCTTCCCCCGGAGGGGTGAGCGATGCTTCTTTCCGCTCGCTTTATGAACCCTTTGCCCGTCTTGTAGCCCATTGGAGAGCATCCAGATCCTGAAGACATCGGTAAGCATGGGGCGGTTCTGCGTCGGTCCGGACGGAACTGATCGAGGCTCTTTCCTTCGCCCGACAGGTATTTTTTTCTTGACTATCGTCGGCCATTCTGGCAAAAAAGTCTCCGCAACGGGGATGTAGCTCAGTTGGGAGAGCGCTTGAATGGCATTCAAGAGGCCAAGAGTTCAATTCTCTTCATCTCCACCAGAATTTGAAAGGGTTTGCGGTATGCCGCAAGCCCTTTTTCTTTTTAATTTTCCGAACAGTCAGAGCTTGCTTTCGAACAGCCCTTCGACAAGGGGAGAACGATGACCGGGAACTTCCGCATGATGACGGAGTGATCGGCCTCTTCACGTCTCGACCTCGGTCTGCAAATCTGTCATGTTCCGGGAAGCGTGTTCCGCATTCAGATTCTTTTGATACCGTCCTGCTCCGGCGGACGGAGCGGAAGTAGCATTCTGTCGTGTAAAGAAACATGTTCTGCTGAGGCCGCTATGCTGACTTTTCTTTTTCCTCCGGGGGATTCGTCGAGTTCCGCGAATCAAGAGCTCATGGACGAGATGTCACGGTTTTTCCTGATGGACAGAGCGTTGCCGGGCGGTATGGAGGATCTTTACCGCATCCTGAAGAAATATTTTCCTCTGGACTGTATTCTGGTCACCGTGGCGACGGAACATCCCGGAGAGG
The DNA here is from genome assembly GCA_037303805.1 of bacterium. Lineage (GTDB taxonomy): Bacteria > Desulfobacterota > Desulfovibrionia > Desulfovibrionales > Desulfovibrionaceae > Mailhella. The sequence continues at coordinate 3,185 of JAXVQY010000279.1, forward strand.
AACGTGTCCTCGTCTTTCCCGAACTGTCCGGCGCCCGGAAGGTTGCCTTGAACAGTACGCCGGAACAGCTGCTGGCCCTCGGCCACGGGCCTGAACGTGTGGTTCGCCTCGGCAATCAGGATGATCACGGTATTACGCTCGGCGTGATACACAGGCTTTTTCCCGACCGCAAGTTTTCGGTTCTCATCATCCGTTCGGTCGTTTCTCGGCGACTGATTTTTTCTCTTTCCCTCATTGATCTTGATCATCGCGGCAACGGCGAGTTCAAGTCCCGGCATGTCGATGCGGCCTTTGCCATGCTGGACGAGCTCATGCGTTATTTCGAGCGGCACATCTCCCTGGATTCCGCCGGGCGGCAACAGGAGAAAACGGGACGCTTTCTTCCGCTCGTGCAACTGCCGGGAATGCGTCAGGTCTGTGACATGATATGGCAGGTTTCACGTCAGGACTGTCCTGTTCTCCTCTTGGGAGAAACCGGAACCGGTAAGGAGAGCGTGGCTGAAACGCTGTACCGTTCGTCGGGGCGCGTGGATGCCCCCTTTATTAAAATGAATTGCGGCAGCCTGCCGGAATCACTCATGGAAAGCGAACTGTTCGGCCATGAGAAAGGGGCGTTTACCGGTGCAGTAGCGTCCAGAAAGGGTTTTTTCGAACGCGCTCACAGAGGCATGCTGCTGCTTGATGAGGTGGGAGAGCTTTCTCTTCCTGCGCAGACCAGACTCCTGAGGGTGCTTCAGGAAGGCGTGCTCGAACGGGTGGGCGGCGATGAGGAGAGACGCATTGATGTACGCATCATCGCCGCTACGCACAGAAATCTCGACAAGATGGTGCAGAACGGAAGTTTTCGTTCCGATCTGTATTTCCGTCTCAATGTTTTTCCCATAGCCATTCCCCCGTTGCGTCGTCGCCCGGAGGATATTCCCGTACTCATACGCTTTTTTATTGCGCGAAAATGTGCCGAGTACTGCGTGCAGAATCTGCCAGAGCCTTCCCCGGAAAACATGAGGGAGCTTCTGGCCTATTCCTGGCCGGGCAATCTGCGGGAACTGAGCAATGCCGTGGAGCGTGCCGTCATTTTATGGATGGGAGACATGCGTCGTCCCATGGTGATCTCCACCAGTGCGCAGTTCATGCCGCAGGATACACGGATCGAAGAAAGACGGGAGAGTTTTTCCGCAGTGCCCGATTCGGAGCATTTTGAAACGTTGAATGAGGCGATGACCCGTCATATTCTGCGCGCTCTGGAAATATGCAGGGGCAAGATAAGCGGAAGAGGTGGCGCCGCCGAACTTCTTGATATGCATCCGAACACGCTGCGAGCCAGGATGCTGAAACTGGGAATTCGATACGATTTACTAAATATGGTGAAAAAATAAAACCATATTTAGTTATTTATTACTGAATATAGTAATATAATATTTTATTACCTCGATATTATTCACTTTTTTATTATGGCATGCTTTTTGCTTCTTTTGCAGGCAAAAGTACGTTTTCGGCAGCATTGCCGGTTATACAGGAGTATGCCATGATTCGTTCCTATCCTCATCTTTTTGAACCCCTTCAGGTCGGGAAGATCCGTTTCAGAAACCGCATCTGGACCGCACCTACGGCGCAGGCCATGCACTTCATCACTCCCGAGGGCTATATCCGTCCCGAGTCCATTGCCCACTTCCGCAACAGGGCTCTCGGCGGTGCGGCCTGCGTTACTCTCGGTGAAGCGTCCGTGGATCAGGATCGTGGCCGTTCTCATTTCCACAACGTGAACCTTCAGGACATCAACAACCTGCCTTATCTCACCCAGATGACCGACGCCATTCACCAGGCCGGTGCCATTGCCTCCATTGAAATCGAACACGGCGGAAAATATGCCTTTCCTCTGGTCAACGGCGGCAGAAATCCCATTGCGCCTTCCGGCTGCGTGCTTCCCAACGGACAGGTCGTCGACGAGATCACCGAAGAACAGATGGATCAGGTGGCCGATCACTTTGCCGAAACCTGCCATTTCCTTCAGAATGCCGGTTTCAAGATGTGCCTCGTGCACGGTGCCCATCAGTGGCTGCTCGGCGAGTTCCTCTCGCCTGCGGAAAACCACCGCAAGGACAAGTGGGGCGGCAGTCTGGAAAACCGCGCCCGTTTCCCCATGATGGTGCTGGACAGAATCCGCAAGCGTGTGGGGCCCGACTTTCTGCTGGAATACCGTATTTCCGGCACCGAAGGTCAGCCCGGCGGTCTGGAGATCGACGAGGCCTGCGAGTTCATCAAGATGATTGAGGACAAGATCGATCTCGTCCATTTCTCCCGCGGCAACCGCGGCGTGCTGCGCAGCCGTCCCGAAATGTTCCCCTCCGAATTCATGCCCAAGTGCCCCAACGAATACATGGGCATTGCAGCCAAAAAGCACGGCATCAAGATTCCCGTCATCATCGTGGGCAGCATCACCGATCCTGAAGACGCCGAACGCATGATCGCCGAAGGTCACTGCGACGCCGTGGCCATGGCCCGTACCGTCATTGCCGATCCCGAGTGGGCCAACAAGGCCCGCCTCGGCAAGCGTGAGGAAATCCGTCCCTGCATCAAGTGCTTCAACTGTCTGGATGAAAAGAACGCCCGCGTGTTCGGCGGCGGCATCACCGGCTTCACCAGAGACGTGGTGAAGCGCTATGCCTGCTCCGTGAACCCCCGCATCGGTATTGAAACCGACATCATTCCTCCGGCCACCGAAAAGAAGGTCGTGGCCGTGATCGGCGGCGGCCCTGCCGGCATGCAGGCCGCCATTACCGCGGCGGAACGCGGTCATGAAGTGCGTCTGTATGAAAAGAGCGATCATCTCGGCGGTCAGATTTCCTTTGCCGACTATGTTTCCTTCAAGTATCCGCTCATGGAGTTCAAGAACTGGCTCATTCACAGGGTCGGTCAGCTGGGCATCAAGGTGTTCCTGAACACGGAAGCCACCCCCGAACTCATCGAGGCCGCCTATCCCGACGTGGTCATCGCCTGCACGGGTTCCGTACCTGCGCTGCCCAAAATTCCCGGCATCGACGGCAAGAACGTCATGCTGGCTACACAGGCCTTCGTCAACCGCGACGCCGTGGGCCAGAAAGTGGTGATCGTCGGCGCAGGCGACACGGGCTGTGAATGTGCCCTGCATCTTGCGGAAACGGGTCATGATGTCACCATGGTGGAAATGGACCAGTACATCGCCCGTCGTACGGGCTATACTCAGCGCATTGTGCTGGTGGAGAAGATCGACACCAACGAGCATGTTTCCTATCTGACGAGCGCCTGCTGCAAGAAGATCACCGACAAGGGCGTGGAAGTGGAAACCCCTGAAGGCGTCCGTTTCCTGGAAGCCGACACGGTGGTCATCGCCCTCGGAACCCGGGCGCTTCAGGAACAGGCGGAAGCCTTCCGTGACTGCGCTCCCACCTTCTGGCTCGCCGGTGACTGCGCCGAAGGGCCGAAGAATGTTCGCCATGCCATCCGCAACGGTTACGACGCCGCTTGCAGATTGTAAAAAACGGTAACCTCCGAGCCGGAGCCAGGGGCTCCGGCTCGGGGTGACTTTTTGTTGCATGCGGAGAGCTTTCCCGCTTTTGCCTCAGAGGAGGGAAGGCTAATTGTGTGCTTTTGTTCAAGTCCCCTTTGTGAAAAATAGAAGAAATCGTTTCTGTGCTCTTGTTGAAGCAACGCGGGGCATCATCAGATCAGCAAGGAGATACGTATGCTGTTTCCTACCGTCAAAGTTGCCGCCGTACAGGCTGCTCCCGTCTTCCTGAATCTGAAGGCGTCGGTGGACAAGGCCTGTGCACTTATTGACGAGGCAGGGCGCAATGGCGCCGAGCTCATTGATTTTCCAGAGGCTTTTCTGCCTGGTTATCCCTGGTGGATATGGATGGGTGCCCCGTCGTTCGGGCATAAGTTTCTCATGAAGCTGCATCAGAACGCGCTTACCTACAACAGCCCGGAGATGCGCCAGCTCAGTGAAGCCGCCCGCCGCAACCATATTTTCGTGTGCATTTCCGCCACGGAAGCCGACGGCACCACACTTTACCTCACCCAGTTCTGGTTCGACAACAAGGGCAATCTCATGGGCAAGCACCGCAAGATGTCGC
>JAXVQY010000280.1:0-2312 GCA_037303805.1 bacterium
CGTCGAAAAAATCCACCAGCTGACCGAACACCTGAGGATTGAGACGCACGGCCATGGCGTTGATGGAGAAGTCACGGCGGTACAGATCCATCTTGATGGAGCCGCGCTCCACCTGAGGCAGCGCACCAGGTTCGGAGTAGAATTCCAGACGGGCGGTAGCGATATCCACCTTTATTTCCGTAGTATCGGCAAGATGGGTACGACGATGCCTCTCCACATCGGCACAAAGGCTTTCCGCGGGAAACACAAGCATGGCCGTCATGAATTCGCGATGTTCACGCACACGCCCCTTCAACTGGATGGCCAGTTTATGGGCAAAAGCCATGGCATCTCCCTCGATGACGAGATCGATATCAATATCCGGCCACTTGAGCCCCTTGCCGTCCATGACGAGATCCCGGACAAAGCCCCCCACCACATAGACGGAGGCTCCTATATCCTGCGCTATCTCGCCGGACATACGCAGAAAATCGAGACAAGGCTGGGAGAGTCTCTTGCGCATGACGGAAACGAGATTTCTTTCCTTGCGCGCCTTGCGGCTCACCGGAGGAATGTGAGCCCCGTTCTCTCCCATGAAAAGTCGTATGATATCGGTGCGCGTGACCACACCGACCACGGGGCGGGTCACGAGTTCCGCCTCACGGACATCCTCGTCCACTCCTTCCACGTCGCCGCCGCCGACCACGGGAATAAGCCGCTGCTGCCCGCCTATCATGATATCCACCAGCTCCTGAATCCCTGCACTCTCCGGTACAACGCTGAAGGAGCGCTGCATGTACATGGTTACCTTTATGTGGGCGAGTCCGTGTCCGCTGGCCTTGGCCGCCGTTTCCTGAGCCAGCAGCCCTATGCAGCGCTGCGTTCCGTCGGCAAAAATAGGAACGGCCTTAAGTCCGTACCGGATCATAAGTGCCTGAGCCTCTCCTATGGTCAGCCGTTCCGAAGCACCCAGAGCCGGGCTGGTCATCAGCTTGCCCGCGTTCTCGTCGGCGTTCACGATAAGTGAGGCCTGCATCTTGAGAAAATCACGTACCTGCGGAAGCGTCATGTCTTTTACAGAGGCGGATGCCGCGTAATAATGACCACCTCCGCCGAGACGGCGGCAGATCTCTCCTACGTCCACTAGAGGCGTACGGCTGCGTCCCACCACCTGTACCTTGTCCTCCATGGATGCGACGGCAAAGAGTACGGAGCAGTCCTCAATTTCCATGATGCGCGGAGCAAGCGTGGCGAAATCGTCGAGAAAGGTCTCGCTCTGCATGGAGGAAATGGCCATGACCACCCCGCCGCCGATATCTCGTGCCTGTGTATTTTCCAGCATGACGGAAAGCGCCTTCAACTGCTCACGCCCCATGACCCGAGTAATGAGACGACTGACGACCGCAAGATCCGCCCCCCGGGAAAGAAGCCATGAGGCCGCATCAAAATCTCGTGTCGTGGTCGAGCTGTACACGAAAGATCCCGTATCACCGTAAATGCCTCCGGCCAGGGAAGTCGCGACTTCACACGTCACGTCAATATTACGACGACGGATTTCCTCCACAAGAAACGTACTTACCGCGCCCACCTGATCATCCATCATGAGAGAGGCGTCCAGTCTGTCCTCGCCTTCGTCGTCGCTCAGGGGATGGTGATCCCAGACATGAATTTCGAGATCCTCCCGTTCCAGAAGCTTCTTCACCTGCGGCAGGCGACTGCGCAGATGAGTGTCCACCACCACAAGGCGTCTGACCTGCAACATATCGAGATCGCGCTGACTCACGCAGGGGTACAGAGGTTCCACAACCTCCTCATAGAACTCCTGTACCTGACGCTCCTGACTGCCGGGAAAAAGCAGAACGGCGTCGGGATACAGCATGAGCGCACCCACAAGCGCGGCAAGTGCGTCGTTATCGGCATTGGCATGACAGGTAATGACGGTTTCGACGTTCATCGGGACAATATCCTTTTATATGTTGTCCTTCACTGCGGAAGGGCTTCTCGCCGGGACGGCGGAACCATGTTTTCTGACCTGTCGCACAGGCACCGAATTCCGGAACAACGGGCAGGAAAAAGCATCAGCCGGAAGTTTTGTTTTCTTCCGACAGGTCCGTAAGACGCCCGGTAAGGGAATCGTCTTCCGTTTTTTCTCCGGCTGAGAACGGAACATCTTCCGTCTCCGGAGTTTGTTCAGGCGCAGAATCGACATGAGACAGATTACGGGGATGACAGCGACGATACACATCCTCCAGAAGATCAGAGCGAACATGAGTATAAAGTTCTGTGGCTGAACAAACTCCGGAGACGGAAGATGTTCCGTTCTCAGCCGGAGA
>JAXVQY010000281.1:0-7693 GCA_037303805.1 bacterium
CGTTCTGTTTATGCGGCCTGGTCTGCGTGGGACAACGATGCAGTTTTCCGTCCGCCATGATTTCGGCCGGAATCAATCCCTTGTCGGTCAGGATGTCCCGAAAGGTTTGCAGGGGATTACTCATGCTCTTCCCCCTGCCTGCCAAGACGTTCGATGAAAGCGGCAATATCCTCTGCTCTCCAGACCGTAGTTCTGGGACCGAGTTTCACGGGTTTGGGATAACGTCCGGTGCGACACCCCTCCCACCATGCGCTCTTGCTTATGGGAATCATGCTGAGAACCTGAGGCAGACGCAGAAGGCCGTGGACGGGGATGGGAGCTTGATGCTGTTTCATAAAAAAAATCTCCTGAATCTGGTTGGATTTCAGGAGAATCTGGCACACGTCAAACAATTCCCGTGAGGGAATCGGACGGGAAAATGACGGGAAAATCCAAAAAAGATGGGAAAGCGACAGGCTGGTCACGCCTTGATTATGGTGTATGTCTCCGCTTCCTTGAGGAGCATATCCATCAAATTGCGATAGGATTTGTCGTCCCTGTACTCTTTGCCCGCAAGCAAGCGCCCCACATGTGTCTTTCTGCCCTGCGGGGTTTTGTGGCTGGTCTCGGATTTTTGAGGACCACACCAGTACAGAAGAACATAAGCGATGACCGAAAGAGGATACTTTTCTTTCATGGCGTCACGGACAGCCGCATCCGGCCTTCCTTCCCAAACGGCTCCGGGAATACGAAAAACGAGTTTTCCATCCTGTGGCGACCTTTCACACAGGGGAACTGCCGCCGCTTTGTCGGCAACGGACGATTCCGGCGGAGCTGCCCGTAAAAGGGATTCCACAAGGGCGCGGGTGATGCCTTTTACTTCCCGGCGCAGGGGATAATGGCGGAGCTGCCTGATGGCGGCGTCCCTGTCCACCATTATGGTATCGGTAAAGATATGCGCAATGAAGTGATAACTTGAGGCGGGCATGGAGAATATCGGCTTCTCAAAGAGAGGCGAGTCCGGTGAATACTGCTCGAAGATGTCTTCTGTTTTCAGTCTCTCCAGACCGCTGAACATAAATTCTCGTTCCTTGGGAAAGACAGACGCCGTATCTTCAAAGGATTCTTCAAGAATAACATCCATTCCATATCGCAGGGAGTTAAGAGGAACAACTGTCGATATCGTTCTGAAAAATTCCATCACGTCAAAGCCGAGCAGATACGTCTGAATGCCTGTATCCGGTTCTGGAGCTGAAGGAAATTCCGGTGTCTGTATTCCATATGCGGCGTGTCTGCCCGCGACAAATGCCTGCCAGCAAGTCTCATATACTCCGCGCCATAATTCCAGTGGCTGAACGGCGTCAGGCCAAAACGCCTGAACAAGCATTTCGCCTTCTCTGGCGGTAAGGCCATACGCCTGCCGCACTCTGCCTATGGTCATGTTCTGTCGGTCTGTCATGGAGGAAAGGATACCCTGTCGCCAAAAGATGGACAACAAAAAACAGCGGCAGGAATTGTCATCGATCTTCCGTGCCGCTGTTTATTGAAAACAGGCGTTATCAGCTATACCACGCCCGGATTATATCCATGTCGTCATAGCCGTATTGTCTCATACGTTCCTTTTCTTCCTCGCTCCAGCCGGTGTCGTTGCTCGTCACCTGCGTCTCGCCTTCTATTTTCCCGATGGAGATACAAACATTACGGTCGTTCATGGTGTCCTCTTTCATGCTTCCTCCCTGATTTTTTCCTTTATGTGTTGCGTAATCCGTCCAGATAGTCAGCCCATGCCTGCATCATCTTTCTGCGTTCCGACAGGTATTCCGCGTAATTGTATGCCGCCCGCACTTCGTCTTGTTCTCCGTGGGCAAGCTGCCGCTCGATCCAGTCCCGGTTATAACCGAGCTCGTTGAGCAATGTAGAGGCGATGGAGCGAAAACCATGCACGCTCATTTCGTGCTTCTGGTAGCCCATGCGCCGGAGCGCATTGAGCATGGTCGCATCGGAAATGGGCCGTACCTCCGTGCGGATGGAGGGAAAAAGGTATGTTCCCTCCCCGGAATATTTCTGAAGTTCCCGAAGAATGGATATTGCCTGTCTGGACAGGGGAACAAGATGCTGACGGCGCATTTTCATGCGTTCGGCAGGGATGCGCCATTCCCCGGACTCAAGGTCAAATTCCTTCCATTGAGCAGCCCGCAGTTCCGTGGGACGGGTGAAGACCAGCGGAGCCAGCTTCAAGGCACAGACCAGAGGAAAGTAGCCTTCGTAGGCGTCGATATCCCGCAGAAGCTGACCGACTTTCTCCGGTTCCAGCACCGCCGCACGGTGGACCGTTTTTCTCGGCCTCAAGGCTCCCCGGAGATCGGCTGCGATATTGTGCTTTGCCCGGCCTGTGATGACCGCATAACGGAACACCTGATTGATGATTTGCAGCACTCTCCGGGAGGTCTCGTAGTTTCCCCTCTGCTCCAGGGGCTTGACCACATCCATGATCTCCCGTGTTTCCAGCTTGGCGATATGCGCTTTGCCGATACGCGGAAAGATGTAGGTTTTCAGCCGGTACATGACGGTTCCCTGATGCTTTTCAGAAAACTCCGCCATGCGGGTTTCATGCCATTCTCTGGCGATATTCTGAAAACTGTCGCGTTCCGCCGTGGCTCTGGCCTGCCGCATCTGACGTTTATGGTCTGACGGGTCGATACCTTTGGACAACATACGCTTCGCGTCTTCGCGGCGTTCTCTGGCATCCTTGAGAGATACGGCAGGGTATTCTCCGAAACTGAGCAGCTTGCTCTTTCCGTCAAAACGGTAAGCCATTCTCCAGAGCTTGCTTCCACTGGTGGGAATAAAGAGAAAAAGACCACCGCCGTCGAAATATTTGCGGGGCCTCAGGTCGGGTTTCAGACTGCGGATATGGGTATCGGTAAGAGGCATGGGTACTCCTTAGTTGTCGTTGGACGAAGAGATACCCACATGGATAAAAATATTTTTGATTCCGCGCAGTTATTCATGTAGGTATCAGAAATGTCATATCACATTTCTACCTACGGATATACCCATAAAATGTTTGGATGCAAGCGGACGAGGCTGGACTTCGGGAAACCGTACCGGAAAGAAAAAACAAAGAACGCCAAGACGTTATGCATCTTGGCGTTCTTCATTGTACTCAAATTTGGCGTCCCCAGGCGGATTTGAACCGCCGTTGACGGCGTGAAAGGCCGCTGTCCTGGGCCGGCTAGACGATGGGGACATTTTTTGCTGTGGCTGGGCTACAAGGACTCGAACCTTGATTATCGGAGCCAGAATCCGACGTCCTGCCAATTGAACGATAGCCCATCAGCGAGAACGAAAGCTACCTGAATCGCCGAAAATGTCAAGTGATTCTTTGCGAAAATTTCAATTTTTTTTCATTTTCCGCTAGCCAAGTCGTCTATGAGAGGAAAAACGTATGATAATCAAATGACATATCCACCAAACGGCAATAACGGAGACAAGACCGATAATCCATCCGACAACGACATCGAACGGGTAATTTTTACCGACATAGATCTGAGAAAATCCCACACTGAACGGGAGCAGATAGACCCAGGGATTGGAACGATAAAACAGAAGGGAAAGCACTACGGCCACCGCCATGCATGCGGCCGAGGGTGAAGACGGCATGGATCCGCCGAGTCCTCTGGTTTCAGTGGTATTCTCGTCGATGACCAGCCACTGATCGACTTCGGAATCATAGTAATTGGTTCCCATGATGACCTGGCAGGGACGTTCTCTGTCGATGGAAGATTTCAGGGCGCTGGTAGTGATATCGGTCACGCCCACGGAAAGCCCCATAAGAAGTACCAGCATGAGCACTCTGCCCACGGGCTCCAGCGAACTGCGCCAGCAGTGCACGGCATAGGCCGTCACGCAGATCAGCGCACCAACCCACATGAGCCATACCTGCGAGAAGAGAGGCATGATGAAGTTAAACACGGCGTTATGGGCCGACACGTTGATGAGTTCGAACAGGGACTGGTCGATGATCTGAAACATAGGGGCCTCTTATATTCAATGATGATTCCGCAGAGAGGCGGAAAACATATTCCGGCGACGGGCCGGTACCAACAGAAGCAGGAACTGCCTGCTGAAACCGGGCTATTCTATGCCGTCCGCAGCATCTCCGTCAATCATTCCGACTGAAAGTCGATTCTGCTCCCATTGCCAGCGGGCGAGTCCGTTGAATATGTTTTTTCTCCGGACTTTGCTGCCTGCACACATGGCGTTGAGGACATCCATCATATCGGCGCGTTTCGTTCTGCCTGCCGAGGGGCAGGGATTGGAGAACACCGGCAGTTCCCATTGACGGGCCGCGCGCACGATTTCCGCTTTGGAGAGAAACATGAGTGGACGAATGACCTGCAACGCCCCCCCGAAAAACGGTTCATTCATGCTCATGCCCGCGACTTTACCCGTCTGAACAAGATTCATGAGGAAGTTGGAGACAAGATCATCATTATTATGCCCGAAAGCCAGATGGGTCAGATGATATTCTCTGCAGAGTGTAAAAAGACGCTTGCGGCGCAATCGCGCACAATAGAAGCATGCGGAATTGCGGAGATTCTCTTCCGAATGTCCCCGAGGTCCGAAATCCGTGACTTCCAGATGAGAGGCTATGCCTTCCCTGGCCAGCCATTCGGCAAGAGGAGCGTGATTGGACGGATCAAAGCCCGGGTTGAGGTGCAGCGCCATGATCTCGAAAGGAAACGGTACGATACGCTGCCGGATCTGCAGCACTTTGAGAAGCACGAAGCTGTCGACTCCGCCCGATACGGCCACGCCCACACGAGCTCCGGGACGGAGCATGCCCGTACTCTGCATGGCCTTGCCCGCCGACTTCACACATACCTGCTGCGCATAGCTGAGCTTGCTTATACGGCTCAATCTTTTCTCCCTGTACGGGCCCTTTCGCCCGTGTTGCCGTTTTTTGATGCTGCTCTTCCGCACTCTTATCCCGGGCCTACCGTTTGCAGGCCGAAACCGGAGGCGGCATGACGAACGGACGGCCCTTCCGCACATGGAAAGGGCCGCCCGGCAAAACACAGAAGACTCAAGTTTTCGTCTCTGTCTTCCTCTTATTGAAGAATATGGACGCCACTGTCCCAGACGGCGCTCAGCAGCGTCCGTACGCCGAATCCCGTTGCGCCCTTGGCGTTGATGGGGTTCTCGGCGTTGTCGGCAGCCGCCATGTCGATATGAGCCCAGACCACGTCGTCCCTGACGAACTGCTGAAGGAAGACGGCGGCATTGACGGCTCCCCCTTCGCGGGGGCCGGAATTCACCATGTCGGCGCACGGACTCTTGAGAGCGGCAAGAGCCGTGGTCGTCCACAGAGGCAGGCGCCAGTTGCGTTCGCCGAGCGTCATTCCGGCCTCATGAAGCAGTGATGCCAGGACGTCATCGGAAGAGAAAATCCCCGCGGCATCTGCGCCGAGAGCCACGGCACAGGCTCCGGTCAGAGTGGCAATGTCGATGAGCCGGAAGGGATGATACTGATCCTGAGCCCAGGCCAGAGCATCGGCCAGAACAAGGCGCCCTTCCGCATCGGTATTCACGATTTCCACGGACTTGCCGTTCCGGGCCACCACGATGTCCCCGGGACGCGTAGCATGTCCGCCAGGCATGTTTTCCGCACAGGCCATAATGCCTACGACAGGGCGATCCGGGACCTTGGAAGGCGACAGCTGACCGAGAGCTTCCATGACGCCGAGGACGGCGGCAGCTCCGGACATGTCGCCCTTCATTTCCTCCATGCCCTTGGCAGGCTTGAGACTGATGCCGCCGGAATCGAAGCACAGTCCCTTTCCGACAAGAATAACGGGATCACGACCTTCAGCGCCCTTCGGAGTGTATTCCATCACGACCATACGGGGCTGTTCGGAAGATCCTCGGGCCACGGCAAGATAGGCGTTCATACCTTCGGCTTCCAGCTCCGAGGGGCCCAGCACCCTAAGATCCATGCCGTGACGTGCCGCCACGGCTCCGGCCTTTTCCGCAAAGGCCGTGGGCGTCATGACATTGGCGGGATCGTTGGCCGCATCGCGGGCCAGCATGATGCCTGCGGCTTCGGCCTCCGCCATGCTCGCCGCTTCACGCATGCCGTCCTCGACAAATTCTCCCTCCACCAGCAAGGCCAGCCAGCGGGGATCGACGTGTCCGCTTTTCTCACTCTTCCAGCGATCGTAACGATACAAGCCGAGAAATGCGGAAACAACGGCTTCTCGCACCAGAGCATCGACACTCACGCCAAGGACTTCGGCCGCACGGGCAAGGGAAGCGCCGTCGATGCCCACGGTTTCCAGATCGTATTCACGGCAACGGCGAAGAGCTTTGCCCATGGCATAGCGGAACGCCGTCATATCCAGTTTGTCCGGCTTTCCCAGCCCCACGCCGAGGACGCGGGAAATATCCATGGCCTGAGGCCCGTAAAACAGGACTGAATCGCCGCCGGTTCCTTTAAAATCACGCCATGCGGGAGCAATACTCAGCCACAGCGCACTTTCCGCCAGCACGGAACAGGCCTGCTCCGCTCCCTCACCTTCAAACACAAAGCTGATGACGACATCGGCCTTCCAGCGGGAAGGTCCGCCGACCTGAAAACGAATATCCATACACACCTCAATAGCGTTTCTGTTCAGCAAAAAATTCAGTTCCGTTCCAGCCCCACGGCCTTGCGGAGGGCCGCCGTTTCGACGACGGAAAGCGGACGAACTCTTCCGGTTGCCAGGCCTCCCAGCTCCAGGGGGCCTTCCTTGACGCGTTTCAGACGAAGAACGGTAAAGGCCACATCACGGCACATGCGGCGTATCTGCCTGTTGAGCCCCTGATGAAGCACCATTTCCAGAAGCACTCCCCGCAGCGGAGAAGGAAGGACCCTGACCTCCACGGGAGCCAGCCTGTCGCCCTCGGCCAGCGTCATGCCCCGGCGCATGAGCGCGAGGGCCGGAGCCACAGAGCTTTCTCCCCGCTCCGGACGGACAAGAACATGATATACCTTGGGAAGATGCCAGCGCGGATGCGTCAGCCTGTGGGCAAGTTCGCCGTCGTCGGTAAGCAGAATAAGCCCTTCCGAAAAATAGTCGAGCCTTCCTACGGGAAACAGACGCCTGCGGCACCACGGCTCGGGCACGAGATCAAGCACGGTTTCCCTTCCTTCGGGATCGCTGGCCGTGGACACGATGCGCACCGGCTTATTGAGCATGAGCCAGCAGGGCTCCGACCGCTCCGCCTTCATCATGACGGGACGCCCGTCAAGTTCCACGGCGTCACCGGGCTGAACTCGCAGCCCCGGACTTTCCGCCGTGACGCCGTTTACCCGGACTCGTCCGGAAAAAATAAGTTCATCGGCTCTGCGGCGCGAACACACGCCCGCATCGGCCAGAGCCTTGTTCAATCGTATACCTTCAGCCACAGTCTTTCTCCCGTTCCGGCTGTGGAGCTCATACCCGCTCCTGAAAAAAGTCATCATTCGCCACTGGCACATCGGGATAATGTGGGCTATCATACCTCCCGTCAAGAACATTTGCCGAAAGGCACCCTTTTTCCCCTCATCAATAAAAGACAAGCCAGAGAGATATGCATCTGCCTCCAGCCCTCACATCATCGCTTTTCGCCCATCTTTACACCGCCATTTGCGCCACCCTCCGCATCAGGGAAGAAAATCGCGCGGAAGTAG
>JAXVQY010000282.1:0-5133 GCA_037303805.1 bacterium
ATCATAACGGGTAACACTGCATTTAGAGGAAAGAATATCACCTCTTTTCTGAGCAGGGCTCCGGACTGTTGAAAATACTCCGGAGCCCTGCTGTTATATTTAAAATGGAAAACACGGAACAACGGTATTTTTTTTATGGAAATACAGTAAAAAACGGTGGATATCGCAGACAGTCTTGATGAATACGACCGTTCATGAAGCAGAATCGGGTCAGGTACAAACAGTATGCAGGAAGGGGAAAAAAGAATTTTTTTTGTTTCATTCTTTTTACATTTGCATGAATATATGGACGTAAGCAGAAAAAAAGTGTAATTTGAAGTCAAAAGAAGCGCATGTTGTACGTATCCGGTTGAGAATATGGCTCAAGGCGTGTCTCATGCGGGTAAAAGAGATTTTCGTCATGGCTTTGCCTGACGGCAGGCCGCGCATGTTTTTCAGCGGGATTTTTCCGCTTTGTTCTGGAAAACGGCTGACGCCGTAAATGGTTTTTTCCAAGGTTCTGTGAGGTCGTCATGAAAGTAAGCAAAGTTGTTCTTCCTGTCGCCGGATGGGGTACACGTTCTCTTCCTGCCAGCAAGAACATTCCCAAGGAAATGTTGCCCATCTACAACAAGCCTGTGATTCAGTACGTTGTGGAAGAAGCCGTGCGCGCCGGTGTTCAGGAGGTCATTTTTGTGACCAACCGTCACAAGTGTGTGGTGGAAGATCATTTTGACCGCAATATCGAACTGGAAGAGCTCCTTGCCGAAGCCGGAAAGATCGAGCAGCTCAAGGCCGTTCAGGAAGCGGCGAGCATGGTGGAAGTCATGGCCGTGCGTCAGAAGCAGCAGCTCGGCCTGGGGCATGCCGTGGGCTGTGCCAGATCCATGGTGCAGGAAGACTATTTTGCCGTCATGGTCGGCGACGACTTCATGGTCGGTGACAACGCCGGACTCGTGCAGCTGGTGCAGGCTGCGGAAAAGTACAACATGCCCACCATCGGCGTGATGGAAGTGCCTGCCGACAAGATCGACAAGTACGGCATGGTCGCGGGTGAGGAAATCGAAGAAGGTGTGTATCGTATAACTGACATGGTGGAAAAGCCCGCCGTCGGTTCCATGAATTCCCGCCTCGCCATTGTGGGCCGCTATGTTCTCCCCCGCGAAATCTTCAACTACATTGCCCAGGTAAAGCCCGGTAAAGGTGGAGAAATCCAGCTCACCGACGCTCTGGCCAACTATATGAAGGATAAGGGCATGCTGGCCGTGAATATGAAGGGCCGCCGGTTCGATGCCGGCGACTGGGTGGACTATCTGACGGCAGGTATCTACTTCGGCCTTCAGGATAAAAAGCTGCATGAACCTCTGCGCGAGGCGCTCAAGGAACTGCTGGACAACTAAAGCGACCTTGAAGAGATGAATGAGAAAGGCGCGTACGACAGCCGCGACAGGCTGTCTGCGCGTTTTTCTTTGTTTTCCGGGAGGAGGCGAAAAAGGCCGTCTCCGGGGATCCGGCCCGATACGGCGGCATGGGGGCGTTGCCTGCGTGTCTCATGATGGTCCTGTGCGGACGGAAAACATGTTGCCTGTTCGCCATTTTTTTGTTCCTTTCTTTTTCGTGAGCCGCGGCAACGGATTTCTCACCGCGGCCTGGTTCTGTTTTTTCGCCTTCTGCCTTCCGTGCTGTTTCGGACCGGAGACCGGGCGGAAACGGCTCCGCCGGTCGGAACGATGCAGCCATGCATCGGACGACGACGGTATTTTATGTCTGCCGCAACAGTGCAGCAGGAGGTAACATGATCAACTACACTCGGGAAGGCTTGCTGGAGCTGACGAAGACTCTGGTCCGTATACGCAGCGTATCGCATACGGACGGAGAAAATGCTGCGGCGGATGCCATTTATTCGCTTCTTGCGGAAGAGGACTACTTCAGGAATCATCCGGATCATCTCCGTTTTCTTCCCGTGGAGCAGGGGGGACTGGAACGGAAGGCCGTGCTTGCCTTTGTGGGGGCGGAAAAGCCTGTGGAGCGCACCGTGCTTTTGAACGGTCATTTCGACGTCGTGGACACGGACGTCTGCGGGGATCTGGCCGATCTGGCTTTTGATGCCGATGCCTACACCGCGCACATAGGCCGGAGGGATATTCCCGAGGATGCCAGAAGGGACCTGGAATCCGGCAACTGGCTTTTCGGACGCGGCGTCATGGATATGAAGGCCGGGATTGCGCTGCACATGGCCTATCTTGCCCACATGGCCCGACACCGCGAAGCGCTGGGAGTGAATCTTCTTTTTCTGGCCGTGCCCGACGAGGAAGGCAGTTCCGTAGGCATGCGCGGATCGCTTGACGGGCTTTGTTCTTTCATCAGGGAGCATCATCTTGATCTTGTTGCCGCGCTTTCCGGAGAGCCTGCGTTCTGGACATCCAGAACGACGGGAGAAAGTCGCCCCGGCAGGATTCTTTTCACCGGGACGACGGGCAAGATCATGCCGCTGTTTTTCTGTGTGGGGAGAGAAGCCCATGTGGGCTATTCCTTTGACGGCGTCAATGCCGCGGCGCTGGCTGCGAGGGTGGTGTGTCTCATGGACTGCTGCCCGGACCTCATGGACGGATCGGGACAGGATACGCTGACGCCGCCGGTCTGCCTCAAGCTCAAGGATCTGCGCAGTACCTACTCCGTGACCTTGCCGGAACGGGCCGTGGCCTATTTCAACGTGCTTTCCGTCAGCAGAAGTCCGCTGACCATGCTTGATATCTGCCGGGATGTGGCGCGTCGGGCTCTGGACGAAACCCTTGAGGGCATTCAGCAGGCCGGAAGGCGTTTTCAGGTGCTGTCGGGGCGCAGGGATACGCCCGTGCCCGCCTGGAAGCCCAGCGTGTGCACGGTTCATGAACTTGTGCAACGCCTGAAGGAAGAGCAGGGCGGAGAGGCGGCGGAAAAGGCTCTCCGTACCTTTGCCTCGACGCTTCCCGCAGACATGGACGAGCGGGAAAAGGGACTGGCCATAGTCGATCATCTGGTTTCACTGGTGAACCTCAAGGGACCTGCCGTGGTGGTGGGCTTTCTGCCTCCCTATTATCCTCAGCGCATCAACAGACGTGCCACGGAGAAGGAACGCCGCCTGCGCTCCATCATGGAAGGCGTGTGTGCCGATCTTGAGAAAAGCGTGGGCAACGTCAGTCTGGTGGAGTGCTTCAGCGGCATCATGGACCTGAGCTACATGGGCTTTCAGGGGCAGCCGGAGGAGCTGACTTCGCTGGCGGAGAACATGCCCGGCTGGGGCACGGTGTTTTCTCTGTCCATGGACAGCCTTCTGTCCCTGGATGTGCCCATTGCGTCCGTGGGACCGTCCGGCAAGGACGCCCATAAGGATACGGAACGGCTGGAACTGGATTATTCCTTCGAGACGGCTCCGAAAATACTGGAACGGGTGATCCGTGAACTGGGAGAATGACGGGAAAAGACCTCTTCGGCCGGAGCGTATTCCGGCCGTGGCCGTCCTGTCCGGGACATGCTCCGGCGGCTTTGTTCCTGCCCCCTGAGACGGGGCGCGGCGGAGAGCCGGTCCGCGCATGTGCCTGATGTCTCTGCATGCCGGATACGATTTCAGCATGTGCTTTGACGAGTACGGCGCAGGGACGTCCCTTGAACTCGTCAGGGGCATGACTTATACTCGTTGCACCATTTTTCTTTTTTGCCCGACGGGCTTGGAGTTTCCATGTTTGAACTTGCATTCAACGGCAAACCGTACATCAGGGCGGACAACAGTCGGCCCCTTTTCTTCATCGCCGGTCCGTGTGCCATCGAAAGCCGGGCCCATGCCCTGGAAGTGTCTGCGGCGCTCAAGGAGATTTTTGCCGCGGCGGACATTCCCTTCGTGTACAAGTCCAGCTTCGACAAGGCCAATCGCAGTTCCGGCGCGGGCTTTCGCGGTGTGGGCATGAAGGAGGGGCTTTCCATTCTGGCCGAAGTGCGGGAGAGCCGGAACATTCCCGTGCTTACCGATATTCATACCGCGGAACAGGCTGCCCCCGTGGCCGAAGTGGTGGACTATCTTCAGACGCCCGCCTTCCTCTGCCGCCAGACCGACCTCATCCTTGCGGCGGCCTCGACCATGAAGCCGGTGAACATCAAGAAAGGACAGTTCCTTGCACCGTGGGAAATGGAAAACGTCCTCAAGAAGGCGCGTTCCACGGGTAATGAACGTATTTCTCTGTGTGAAAGAGGCACGACCTTCGGCTACGGCAATCTTGTGGTGGACATGCGCGGCCTTGAAATCATGAAGAAGTTTGCTCCCGTGGTATTCGACGCCACGCACTCCGTGCAGCTGCCGGGAGCACAGGGCTCGTGCAGCGGCGGTCAGCGGGAGTTCGTGCCCACGCTGGCCCGTGCGGCTGCGGCCGTGGGCGTGGCGGGCATGTTCATGGAAGTGCATCCCGACCCGGACAAGGCTCCCTGCGACGGTCCGAACATGCTGGCCGTCCGTGATCTGCCGGAGTTTCTCTCTCTCATCAAGGCGTTCGACGCCGTTGCCAAAGGAAAGCGCGCATGAGCATCATAGCTGTCATTCCTTCCCGATACGCCTCGACCAGACTGCCGGGAAAACCGCTGGTGGATATCTGCGGCAAACCCATGGTACAGCGCGTGTATGAACGGGTAAGACGGGTTTCCCTGTTCGACGAAGTGCTGGTAGCCACGGATGATGAACGCATCAGGAGCGTTGTGACCGCCTTCGGCGGAACGGCCTGCATGACGAGTGTCGACTGTCCTTCGGGCTCCGACAGACTCATCGAGGTGGCAAGGCAGCATCCGGCCGACATCTATGTCAATGTGCAGGGCGACGAGCCTCTGGTGGAGCCATCGTCCATCGAAAAGCTGGCTCGTGCCATGCTGGAGGATCCGGCGCTTCAGATGGGGACGCTCTGCTATCCCATCAGCACGGAACAGGCTCAGAATCCCAATCTTGTCAAGGTGGTGCGGGCGCACAACGGCAATGCCCTGTATTTCAGCCGCAGTCCCGTTCCCTTCCCGCGTTCCGGGGGAATCGCTCCCGAGTATTTCGGTCACCTCGGCATGTACGCCTACCGTCATGATTTTCTGATGAATTTCGGCTCCCTGCCGTATTCCCCGCTGGAAAATACGGAGAAGCTGGAA
>JAXVQY010000283.1:0-8549 GCA_037303805.1 bacterium
GTGTTCAGTTCGGCTGAACACCTCCGTATTTTTTTTTGATTGACGAAAAGCCCATAATTCCCTGTGATACCAGAAAGGAAAAGGTCTCCACCCCATGCGTTCTTTTCGAAAAACAAGGAGGATCCATGCTCAGACACTTGACCATGCTGGCAGCCGTTCTGCTCGGTGCCTCTCTGACTTTCGCACCCTCGGCCGACGCCAAGGGATTCAGGCATCTCTCCTTCAACGGAGGATACGCCATTTCGCACCCCTGTGTGGAACTGGTATGGAAACCCTTCATGAAAAAGGCCGAAAACACTTTCCCAGGCAAACAGGGATTGAGTTTCGACTACTTCGCCACCAACGAACTCTTCCCCGAGACAGAAGGCATCATGGCCGTTGCCGACGGCCGTGTAGACTTCGGACGAGTACGTCCCTCACTTTTTCCCGGCAAAATGAACCTGCTTTCCATTGTGGACGTCCCCGGTCTGTTCTCCAACGCCATTACCGGCAGCCTCGTCATGCAGGAGCTCATCGAGGCCTTCCCTGAAATACGCAAAGAACTGCCTCCGAACTCCGTCCCCTTCACGTCGTGGGTTTCGGCCACCTACCAGATACACACCATCAAACCCGTAAAATCTCTGGCCGAACTCAAGGGACACAAACTTGTGGTATGGGATGCCGTCACCATTGAAATAGCCAAGGCTCTCGGAGCCAATCCCATACGTCTGCCTTCTCCGGATACCTATCTCGCACTGTCCAAGGGCATGGCCGACGGTGTGCTCTGCCCCATGGCTCCGGTGCGCTCCTTCAAAATTTCAGAGGCCACGAAGTATCACCTCATGCTCAATACCGGCGTTACCGGCTTTTCCATCAACGTCCATAAACCCCTGTGGGACGAAATGCCCGCCGACATGCAGAACTGGCTGAAGGAAAACGGAGGCATCAACATGGCCCTCGCCTTGGGCAAAAGCCTTGAAGACGGCGCCAAAGAAGACGGGGACTGGATGAAAAAGCAGGGCCATGAATTCTACGAGCTCTCCGAACAGGATCATGCCGCCATGATGGCCGCGCTCTCCCCCTTCCTGGAACACTGGAAGACGGAAGTCTGCAAAAACGAATCTCCGGAACTCGTTGAAAAGGTGCTCAACTTCGTTCGTGAACGCAATCAGTTCCATACCGAGCAGCTCAAGGCCGGCACCTACGGAAACTACGACTTTTAACTCTGTCAACACCGGGACGCTCGGACATGCAGCAGCATGAGGCAAGTCCGTCTCACCGTACGCATGTCCCTGAACGGAAGACACACAACTTTCATAACCGATAGGGCGGCGAAAGCCGCCCTTTTTCAGCCATGTTTTCTCGATACAAGATACTGCTGTTCTCCACACTGTGCCTTGCGTACATGCTGGTTTTCATCCAAAACGCCGCCATTACCGTTCTCGCGCCCGACGTCATGGTTGATCTTCAACTCACCCCCGAAACCATGAGCCGTCTCAGTTCCGTCTACCTCTACGCCTATGCTGGCATGCAGTTCTTTTCCGGCCTGGTATGCTCACGTTTCGGGCCACACCGCCTCATGAGCGTACAATTCGCCCTCGCGGCCGCAGGTGGTCTGCTTTTCGGTACTTCCTCGGGCTTCGTCACCGCTCTGCCGGGAAGGGCCCTCAACGGTCTGGGAATGGCCGGAGTCATGGTCTCATCCTTTGTCCTTTTCGGAAGATGGTTTCCTTCGTCCATGTTCTCCCGACTCTGCACGGCATTTTTCGTCGCCGGAGGTCTGGGAGGATTCATGGCCACAACACCTCTCGCGATCCTTACGGAAGCTGCGGGATGGCGGACGGCGTGCATGACTCTGGCCTGTGCAGCCGGAGTTCTTTCCGTCATCATCACATTCGTGGTGCGTGACTTTCCGCCAGCCGTACGACACGAATTTTCCTCCATCGATTTCCGCAGTCAGATGCACACACTTCGAAATCTTGCCGCAAATCCCGTCCTGTGGCGACTGTTCCTGCTTTTTCTGGCTGTTTCGAGTTCCTACTTCGTTTTCCACGGCCTGTGGGGAGGCGTTTATCTGCAGGATGTCCATGGTCTTTCCCTGGCTGATGCAGGCAACATTCTCGCCATGGGGGCCGTGGGACACATCGCCGGAGCGCCTTTCGTAACATGGCTTAGTGAAAACGTGCTGCACTCCCACAGACGGACGCTCCTTCTTGCGGGATTAACGGGCGCACTTTCCTTCGGTATCCTCATATTCTTCAATGAAACCCTGCCGATCTGGGCTCTCTATGCCGTTTCTCTCGGCATAGGCATTGCCGCCAACGGCCCGAATCCCGTGATATACACCACAGCGCGCATGCTCTTCGGCGCCGAAGCCATGGGCTCGGTAAGCGGCCTCATGGCTTCCGGTCTTTTTGTCGCCGGAGCCGTTCTGCAGAACATTTCCGGTTTTCTGCTGGAGCTGGCCAGAAATCACGGCATTACGGACTCCGCCTCCTTTGCTCCGGCCTTCTTTCCCATGGCTGTTCTTGCCCTGGTGTCCGCCGGTCTCAGCCTGCATCTGCCTGAAACGTACGGCAAGGCAACACCATGAAAATATGAGCGTCCGACGACGACCGACAACGGCAGCACCCTACCCTGACGGGAAAAAGGCTTGACAGTCACGCACATTTTCTTCCTTATGAAGAACATGACTTGATTTTCTCTCAGGAGCGCAGCATGACTTTTGCTCAGATGTTCTGTCTTGGTGCGGTATGGATGCTCGGCGGCTTCGTGCATGGAGTCACGTCCATCGGCGGCGGCATGGTCGCCATGCCTGTCGTCACATTTCTCACTGAACCAAGAGAAGCCATCCTTATTTCCTGCCTCACGGGCGTCATCATACCTCTGGTCATCACCATCATTTACTGGCGTCACATTCTCTGGCGCGAGGCTCTCTGGCTTTCCCTCGGATGTCTCCCCGGTATTCCGGCCGGTACAGCTTTGCTTTCCGTCGTTTCCGGACGTGTACTGCTTTTCTGTCTCGGCATCATGCTCCTGCTTTTCGTCTCCTGGCAACATTTTTCCCGCAATATCCGTCCCACTCTGCGATTCACACCTGCGTCGGCACTGCTCGCCGGTACGGCAGGATCTTTTCTTACGGCCTGCACCAGCCTGGGCGGACCGGTACTTGCCGTGTACGCAGCCTTCCGCGGATGGGACAAGGAAAAGGCACTGGCTTCCACCAGTATGTATTTCAATGTTCTCAACGCAGGGCTGATCTTTTCCCAGTGGAGGGCCGGTCTGTATTCCGTCGGACTGGTCGATGCCGTAGTCATCACCCTGCCCTGTGCCGTTATCGGCGTGCTGCTCAGCATTCCCGTCGTACGACACATGCCTCAACAGGCCTTCCGAAAGTTTCTCCTGATCATGATCATGATTTCCGGTGCCGTACTCATATTCCGTTCCGTCATGTAGACATACGGCACGTCATCACGTTAAGTCAGCAACACTGCTCCTTCCCGATACTCTCGGCATGCTGCGTCGATCACTTCGACCAGCAGGGAGCTCTACGATATTCTTCTCGGCTCCTTCCGGCTTATACGCATACCCCGTGCACGATTTTTCGCTTCAAACCTCTTCATAAAAAACATACAGGACTGTGAAAAGGCCGTACCATATTCCGCCATTTCTCTTTTATATACCGACCTTCGGTATGATACAGGCCGTTTTTTCCACAGATATGAGGATTAAAACAGTATACAAAGGTTTACTGAATTATCTCTTGCCCGAAATCACTGACTGATGTATGGTGTATTTTCCCGGTCGACGCCCTCGTTACCGCATTTCTGCCTTTTTCTGCAATGCCTGAGACACAGGGCAGATTTCTGCCCGGAAACCCCATACCTCAACCATGAACAAAACAAACGAAACCATGCCGGAGCGTGATCCGGCACTGAGACATCATCCTGTACTGCTCCATGACCTTCTCGGCATGGAACTTCTTCCCTCGGAAAACGGCAGGGCAAGAGCCCGCATGAAAGTGGAAGAAAAAGTCTGCCAACCTTTCGGATTTCTGAGCGGAGGAGCATCACTGGCACTCGCGGAAACTCTGGCCGGATTCGGTTCTCTGTCACTGTGCGCCCCCGATGAGGTTCCTCTCGGCATTCAGGTAAGCGCCAATCACATGCATGCCGTGCCCATGGGCGGCGAAATCATTGCCTCGGCAGAACTGCTGCAGAAAAGCCGTCATATTCATGTATGGAACGTCGACATCCATGATGATCAGGGGCGACTTATCTCTTCCTGCCGCGTCACAAACTGCATAAAGCAAAGGAAAACGTCATGAGCAACCGTCAATGGACGACTCTCAAGGAATATCAGGACATCTTGTTCGAATTCTACAACGGAATTGCAAAGATCACCATCAATCGTCCCCGCTGGCGCAATGCCTTTACTCCCACAACCGTCTCCGAAATAGGCGACGCCCTGCGCATCTGCCGCGAATCGCACGATATCCGCGTGGTGGCCCTGACCGGTGCGGGGGATAAGGCTTTCTGCAGCGGCGGCGACATGCATTTCAAGGGGCGCGGAGGCTATGTAGGACAGGACGGCATCCCCCGTCTGAATGTACTCGACGTGCAGAAGCAGATCCGGTCTCTGCCCAAACCCGTCATTGCCATGGTCAACGGCTTTGCCATAGGTGGCGGTCATGTGCTTCATGTCGTCTGCGATCTGACCATTGCCTCTGAAAATGCCCGTTTCGGCCAGACCGGTCCGAAAGTGGGAAGTTTCGATGCCGGCTTCGGAGCCTCCTATCTTGCCCGTGTGGTCGGTCAGAAAAAAGCCCGTGAAATCTGGTTCCTCTGCCGTCAGTACAGCGCCGAGGAAGCTCTCGACATGGGTCTCGTAAACAAGGTCGTTCCGCTGGAACGACTGGAAGATGAAATGGTGGAATGGGCCGAAACAATGATGCAGCACAGCCCGCTCGCTCTGCGTATGATCAAGGCCGGACTCAACGCGGAACTCGACGGACAGGCGGGTATTCAGGAACTCGCCGGAGATGCAACACTGCTGTACTACCTTACCGACGAGGCTCAGGAGGGCGGTCGTGCCTTTCTGGAAAAACGCCGTCCCGACTTTTCCATGACCCCCACCTTCCCGTAGAGGTCGACGACATGAACGACAACAAACTGATCATCTGCGGCCGCGTCTGCGGTCCGGATGACATTCCTTCACTGCGCACTTCTGAGGATCGCTGCGTCCGCGAAGATCTCGCGGATTTTCTGACGGAATGGTATGCGGACTCTCCCACCGTAACCGTACAGACTTCAGGTTCGACGGGAACCCCGAAGATCATGCATGTGGAAAAACTCCGTATGCGGGCCAGTGCCCGCATGACCTGCTCCTTTCTCGGTCTGAAGGCTGGAGATACCGCACTTCTCTGCATGCCCCTCAGGTACATAGGGGCCAAGATGGTGGTAGTACGCGCTCTGGAATACGGACTCGACCTGCACTGTGTGGAACCTTCCGGTCACGCACTGCACGGCATCGAGGAGGCTCCCGACTTTCTGGCCATGACCCCGGCACAGGTTTTTTCCTCGCTGGAAAAGGAAGATGAAGCCGAGAAACTCCGTCAGACGAAACATCTCATCATCGGAGGCGGAGCCATCAACGCGGAGCTTGCCCGTATTCTCAAGGAGTTCCCCCATGCCGTATGGTCCACCTACGGCATGACGGAAACGCTGTCCCATATTGCGCTGCGGCGCCTGAACGGTCCCGAAGCCTCCGACTGGTATACGCCCTTCGACGGCGTGACACTGCGTCTGACCGAGGATTCCGCTCTGGCCATATCGGCACCTGCCGTCTGTGCGTCGGAAATAGTCACCAATGATCTTGCTGTACTGGACGATGCGGGGCGATTCCGCATTCTCGGCCGCCGCGACAACATCATCAACAGCGGAGGCGTAAAAATACAGATCGAATCCGTAGAGGAAGAACTGCGGCCCGTCATGCCCTGCCCGTTTCAGATCACGGCCGCACCTGACTCCCATTTCGGCGAAGTCGTCACCATGCTGGTGGAAGAAGAACGGGAAGATTGGACGCCCTTTTTCTCGGGACTGCACCGGTATGCCCGCCCCAAGCACGTTTTCACAGTTCCGGCCCTGCCTATCACCGGTTCCGGAAAACCCGACCGAGCAGCGGCACGAGCAGCTGCGCGTCTTATACTGGAGAAAGGCCATGTCTGAAAAACTTCAGGACCTGCACGGACGGCAATCTCTGCCGTGGAGCGCCTACGCCGCGCTCGTGCTGACCATTCTGTTCTTTTCCGGAGCCCTGGCCGGAGCTCCGGGCGTACTCAGCTGTCTGGACTTCAGCGTCGTCAGCGGCTCTTTCGGCAAAATTGCCGGAGATTTCACCTTCCTCGGATCCGGAGGTTCCGGCGCCCGCTACGGTTTTCTTTTTGCCCTGTCTCTGGTTCCGGGCATCATGCTGGCTCTCGGCGTGGTGGAAGTTGCGGAAAGGCTGCAGGCTCTGCGTGCAGCTCAACGTCTCCTGACTCCGCTGCTGAAACCGCTGCTGGGACTGCCCGGCGCCGCCGGACTGGCTCTCATATCCAGTCTTCAAAGCTCCGATGCGGGGGCCGCCATGACCAGAGAGTTGCACGATAATGGACTCATCACGGAAAAAGAAAAAACCGTGTTTGCCGCTTTTCAGTTCTCCTCGGCATCGTCCATTACCGTTTATCTGAGCATGGGAGTTGCCCTTTTTCCGTTTCTTTCCGTATCGCATCTCATCCCCCTGGGCGTGATTCTTTTCTACAAGGTCGTGGGGACAAATCTCATGAGATTGTATCTGTATCTTGTGGAAAGAAAAAAGGAGACAGCGTAATGCCGGGCAACCTTTATTCCGCATTTGTCGAAGGTACCGTCAAAGGATGGAAAGTCGCCACACAGAACATGCTTCCCAATGTCGTTCTGGCGTTCGTGTTCATTAAAATGCTTCAGGTCAGCGGACTGATGGATAGCGTCGGTCAGCTTTGTGCCCCTGTCATGGCTGCTTTCGATCTTCCCGGAGAAGCCATTACCGTTCTTATTTCCACCTGGTTCTCAGCCGGAGGGGGAATAGGGGCCGCAGCAGGGCTGTATACTCACGGCATTCTGGATGCCAGACACATGAGTATCCTCATGCCGGGAATCTTTCTCATGGGGGCACAGATCCAGTATGCCGGACGCATACTCGGTGTCGCGGGCGTGCAGTCCAGATACTATCCTGTTCTGTACGGGATAGGACTAATCAATGCCGCTCTCGGTATGCTTACCATGAAATACTTGTTTACATAACGGCTCTGCAGATATTCCGGACCGTAAAAACACGGGACCCGCATCTGCGGCTCCCCTTCCTCTGACTTTCCGTCGGAGTGATGAAGAGCCCCCTGTCGAATCGGACAGGGGGCTCTTCATCACTCTTCTCTGGAACGGAACGCTATCTGCAGAGATCCGCAAGATCATCAGGGGCTTCTTTCTCCAGCCCGGTAAGGAGGTCTTCCAGTTCATTGCTCAACACATTGGCACGACGAGGCTCCCAGTCGGCAAGAGCTGATCTCATCTCAGAAAGCTTGTCGGCGACCTTTTGAGCTCCGGGCATAAGAAGTTTCCGGGTCGTCTCCGGGATATCGGCAAAGCGCAGGGCATCAGGAAGATACTCGGCAAGCTCCGTTACCCCCCGGCGCATACCGGCCGGCCCCCACCGGTCAAGTTCGGACCAGACAAGAGAGGAAAGCTTCGGCCACGAAGCAGTCACCTCATCCTCATTATATGTCCATGCGCCCACACGAATCTGCAATACTTTGCCCATGACATTTCTCCGACTGTTATCCTTTCAAAAAAAGCCCGACCGGAAAATATCCGATCGGGCTTTTGCTACATGGAAAAAAGACTATTCTCCTTCATTCCACTCACTCTGCACACGTGCCACCACATCTTCCACAGCGGACTGCTGTTCCGGCGGGCAGACCACGATAAGCGGACTTCCGGCGTCCACGTTTTTCGTCTGATCGAAATACACATCGTAAATGATGCCGGAAGGCCCGCTGTAACACAGCGGCAATTCTCTCTTCATGCGCGAAACAATAAACAGTTCCATCCCGTCGTGAATGGACACGGTACGGCAGCCGAGAATCTTGACCTTCTTGTCCACCTCGGGCACGAAGTAATACTTGGCACGTTCCGGAGCGCAGAAGGCATACAGACTTTCCTTGAGCAGCTTGCTCACGACTTCCTGGCGGGTAAGGTAATGACGGATGACCCCGAGCGGCGTTCCGGCTTCCACGAAGGAGCCGTCCAGATCACGATACAGCTTCTGAAGCACGCCGCGTTCCGTGGCAAGCACCTTTCGGGGGTTCTTCTCACGGGTAATGGTGGCAATGTGGGTTCCGGGAATTTCCTTCCACGTTCCGGTAAAGCCGCTCACGCGGTCGCCTTCCTTGATGTCGGCGAAGCGTATCACGCCCGTATGCGGGGCGCAGACCTCCCTCTCCGTGTAGGGCGCGGCCTTGAGTTCTTCCATGACTTCGGCAATGTCTCTCATGC
>JAXVQY010000284.1:0-11316 GCA_037303805.1 bacterium
CAGGCACGCATTGTGAAAAAAGGTTTGCTCATCAGAACGCAATTGAGGCTTTTCATTACCGGAATTTTCGTGTATATAGCATTAGTCTTTTTTCAGGCAGGTCCGGTCGCCCTTGCGGTCGGTCTTTCCTCGGCGCTGATAATCATTCCGGTCTCTCTGATTTTCCGGGGTTGAAAAGCCTGACACATACAGGAGGATTCCATGGCTGCATCTGGACTGGCTCACCCGCTGCTCTTGTCGACCATTTTCCACATGGATCAGATCACGGTCGCGGGCATGACCATTGAAACCAAGTATGTGTTCTTCACCTGGCTCGGCATGGCCATTCTGCTTGTTGCAGGGCTCATGCTGCGCAGGAATCTCAGCATGGTGCCGGGGAAGTTTCAGCTTTTCTTCGAGACGCTCGTGGACGGACTGGAAAAGTTCGTTCTGAACAACCTCGGTGAGGAGAAGGGGCGCCGCTTCGTTCCGCTGCTCGCCTCCATCTTCATCTACGTCCTCACCATGAATCTGCTGGGTCTCGTGCCCGGCTGCGACGCTCCTACCGCCAATCTGAACACCACCATCTCCATCGCGCTGTGCGTGTTCATCTATTACAACTATGTGGGCATCCGTACCTGGGGCTTCGGGTATATCCACCACTTCACCGGTTCCAGCAAACCGCTGATTCCGCTGATGTTCCCCATCGAGATCATTTCCCATCTGGCCCGTCCGCTCTCCATGTCGCTCCGTCTTTTCGGCAATATCTTCGCTGAAGAAATGACCCTCATCATCTTTTTCGGATTCGGCGCCAGCATCTATGTCGGCGTGCTGCTCGGCACGGTTCCGATGTACTTCCTGTTCCTGCTCGGCAAGGTGCTGCAGGCCTTCATCCTGTTCATCCTGTCCATGATCTACATTCAGGGCTCCGTGGAACACGCCCACTAAGCCGACCTACCTTCGGGGGAATGGCCTTACGGCCTCAACACTCATAATTGTAATGGAGTTTTACCATGCGCAAGATCGTTCTTACGACCCTGACCACTCTCATGCTCGTTTCCATGGCTGCCGTGGCCTTCGCCGCTGACGGCGGCGTGACCGGCGGCTTCGGCCTTGCTGCTGCCGGCATCGCTCTCGGCATCGGCCTTGCCGCTACCGGCGGCGCCTGCGGTCAGGGTGCGGCCATCAAGGCTGCCTGCGAAGGCATCGCCCGCAATCCCGACGCTTCCGGCAAGATCTCCCAGTCCCTCATCCTGGGCCTCGCCTTCATCGAATCCCTCGTCATCTATGCCCTTCTCGTGGCGCTCATTCTGCTCTTCGTGAAGATGTAGTTGCATTTATCGGGCGGGAAGGATATATTTCTTTCCGCCCCTATTCTTTTAAACCGGCCAAAACGATGAACCAGACTCCTAAATACGAACATATCCCCCGCGCTACCATTCAGCGGCTCGCCACCTATCTCCAGGTTCTTGAAGCCATGGACAAGGACGGCGTCCAGGTCATTTCTTCCGAACCCCTTTCCCGGGCGTGCGACGTCAACGCCTCTCAGGTTCGCAAGGATCTTGCTTACTTCGGCGAATTCGGCGTTCGCGGCGTAGGCTACTATGTGTCGTATCTGCTGGAGGTCATCAAGGCATGCCTCAACGCCAACCGCGAGTGGCGTGCCGCCCTCGTAGGTGTGGGCAACATGGGCAGAGCTCTGCTCAATTATCAGGAATTTCGCCGCCACGGCTTCACCATCGTGGGTGCGTTCGACTGCGACCCCTTCAAGATCGGCGAGAAGCTTTACGGTCTGGAAGTATATTGTACAAAAACTCTCATGGAAAAAGTGCCCGAACTGGGCATTGAGATCGGCATCATCACCGTGCCGCCGGAACGAGCTCAGCGTGCGGCCACTCAGCTTGTGGATGCCGGAATCAAGGGGATTCTGAACTACTCCGCCGCCCGCATTACCGTGCCGGATCATGTTTTTGTGGAGTATGTCAATTTCTTCCATCAGATTTATTCTCTGACGTTCAATATCTCCACCAAGCAGCGCTGATTCTCGACGTTGTGATTTTTCAGGGGCCCGGAAATCTTCCCATCAGGATTTCCGGGCCCTTTTGTGTTTAACGATCCTGGGGGGCCATCCTGAGCCGCGGAAATTTTTTGTGAAGCTGCCGCTCGGGGCGTGCGTACGGGATTTCGTTCCTGGGAATGTCTGCGGAAAAGATCCGGAGGAAAAGGCTGAAGCAGACCGGGCTGTTCCGTGCCGTGAAAAGAAGTATTCCCGTTTCGTTGGCAGGTATGTCACGGCGGAATCCGCAACTCGGGCATGCGGCAAAGCCGCAAAGGAGACTTTTTTACTTTTTCTGCGAAGTTTGGCAATAATGGGCGCTCTATGTACTTGCTCATCCGGCCGCCATAGCTTATCAATAAGGAAAGAGCGCAAGAAGAAACATTGCCGTCATATCCATGTTCTCTGCGCTTTTGAGAAGAAGGCCGGGAGTACTCCCGGTATGTACAAAAATGCTCGGAGTCGGCGCAGCTCGTCCCGCCGGTTCTCAAGGAGATAAAAGAGTTATGGAAAAGTTGGAACTGCTGGCGCAGCGTATTGATAGCCTTATTCAGGAACTGGATCGTCTTCGGGAAGAGAACCATCAGCTCCGCGAGGAAGGTAATCGTCTTCGTGAGGATCTGGAACTCGGTCAGATGGCTTCCGAAGAACTTCAGGAGCAGCTCAATCGTGAACGCAGCGTCCGTGACGAGGCCTGCAACAGGGTTGACGCGCTGATCAGCCGTATCCAGAGCACTTTGCCTGCCGCCGAACCGCAGCAGAACGGTTAATGGCAGGCGGCCGCCATGCACAGCTATCATCTGGACCTTTGCGATCTTCAGGTTGCCTTCCGCACGGAGGCGGATCCCGAAAGGGTGGAGAGAGCCAGACAGTACGTCGAGGAACGATATAGCAGAGTAAAGGCTCAGGGCGGCCAGTTCGGTAGAGACAGGTTGCTTGTCATGCTTCTCATCAGCATGGCGGACGATCTGCTGGAACTGCAGGAGCGCAACAGTCGGGCGGATTCCCGGCTGGACGAGCTTCTGCAGAGTTTGGAGGAGAACACTCCGGGTGATAGCGGTAAGGAATCTCCCGATCAGGCGGATTCCTGAAGCTTTTCCCGGTAGCCCATATTCCCTGGGGTGTGCGTGGAAAGCTGGCTTGCGCCGGCCTCACTAGCGTTAGCAGGGAGCCAGTCTCCGGAATGGTGTGCATACCCGCGTTCAGCGGGCAGCCTGAAGTTTCGGACAGGCGCCCACTCGGAGACCACAAGGTCTCGTGCCAGCAGCTTTTCACGGCATCCCGGGCTTTTTTTCTTCCTCCGCATCTTGTCCGTCCGTATGGCGGAATTTCCTGATCTTCCCCTCTCTGGGCGCGTTCCGTCCGCGATGATCCGTCGTGCCTTCCGGCCGTTTCGGACATATCGGGCGTTGCCCGTCAACATATTACAGGATTTATCATGGATGACATTACCATTTACGCCTTTGCGCTGGTCAGTCTTGTAGCCGGTGCACTCCTGGGCGTTTTCATACAGCGTCATGTGACCAGCAAGCGCATCGGCGAAGCCAATGATCTTGCTCACCGCATCGTGGAAGAGGCCCGCAAGGAAGCGCAGGCGCAGAAGAAGGAAATTCTCCTTCAGGGACAGAACGAGATATTCAGTCAGAAGCATGCCTTCGAAATGGAGTGCAAGGATCAGGAACGCGCACTCAAGAATCGTGAAAAGAAGCTCCAGGACATAAGCGACCGCATGGAAGAGAAGATGGAGCGCATCACGCAGAAGGAACATGATATCCTTGCGCAGGAAAAGGATCAGACGCAGCGTGAGCGGGTTCTCAGTGAAAAGGAGACGCAGATCGAGGCCAAGCTCGATGAACAGGAGCGTCGCCTTCAGGAAGTTTCCGGTTTGACGGCCGAGGAAGCCAAGACCCGCCTGTTCGAGGAAATAGAATCCCGTACCCGTCACGAGGCCGCCAAGATGATGCGCGTCATCGAGACGGAGGCCCGCGAGACGGCCGACCGCAAGGCCAAGGAAATTCTTGCCTGCGCCATCCAGCGTTATGCCGGCGACTATGTGGGTGAACAGACGGTTACGGCCGTCACGCTGCCCAGCGAGGACATGAAGGGCCGCATCATCGGTCGTGAAGGCCGCAATATCCGTGCACTCGAAGCCGCCACAGGTGTGGATCTCATCATCGACGATACTCCGGAAACCGTCATCCTTTCCGCGTACAGTCCCATCCGTCGTCAGGTGGCTCGCATGGCTCTGGAGCGCCTCATTCAGGACGGCCGCATCCACCCTGCACGTATCGAGGATATCGTGCACAAGTGCGAACAGGAACTGGAAGTGCAGATCCGTGAAGTGGGCGAACAGGCCACTTTCGACGCCGGTGTGCACGGCATCAATCCCGACATCATACGCCTGCTCGGGCAGCTCAAGTACCGTACCAGCTTTACGCAGAACGTGCTTCAGCATTCTCTGGAAGTTTCCGCGCTGTGCGGCATGATGGCCGCAGAACTCGGCATGGACATCAAGCGCGCCAAGCGTGCCGGTCTGCTGCATGATATCGGCAAGGCCGTGGATCATGAAGTGGAAGGTTCTCATGCCCTTATCGGTGCGGATATCGCCAAGAAGTACGGAGAAGGCAAGGATATCGTCCACGCCATTGCCGCCCACCATGAGGACGTTCATCCCGAGACGGCTCTTGCCGTGCTTGTTCAGGCTGCCGACTCCTTGTCCGGTGCCCGTCCCGGTGCCCGCAAGGAACTTCTCGAGAACTACGTCAAGCGCCTTGAAGATCTTGAGAATATTGCCGACTCCTTCGAGGGCGTGGCCAAGTCCTATGCCATTCAGGCCGGTCGTGAGCTGCGCGTCATCGTCAATTCCGACAACGTGGACGACGACAGCACCTATCTGCTGTGCAAGGATATTTCCGCCAAGATTGAGGAAAATCTCACCTATCCCGGCCAGATCCGCGTTACCGTTATCCGCGAACGCCGTGCCGTGGGCTTTGCCAAGTAATACTGCCGTCATCTTTGCGGATTATAACGGCTTTCATCGTGCAACTTTTATAAGGATACCGCTTCATGTTCCAAGCTCCGTCAGACTTTGCTCCTGATTTTTCCAAGTCCGGAGGTCTTATTGCCGCCGTTGCCCAGGATGCTGCCACCGGCGAAGTGCTCATGCTGGCCTGGATGAACCGGGAGGCGTGGGAAGCCACGCTTGCCACAGGCGAGGCCCATTACTGGAGCCGCAGCCGTCAGAAGCTGTGGCACAAGGGAGAAAGCTCCGGCAACGTGCAGATCGTCAAGGCCATTCGTCTTGACTGTGATTCCGATGCCGTGGTTCTGGAAATAGAACAGATCGGCGGATCCGCCTGCCATACCGGCAAAAGAAGCTGTTTTTATCGGCGGCTCATTCCCGGCAGTTCCGAAGTGTCCATCTGCTGCCCGCAGGTCTTTGATCCCGCTGAAGTGTACAAGAAGTAGAGGCTACAGCATGAAATCGCAGCTTAAGCTCGGCATTCCCAAAGGTTCTCTGGAAGAAGCAACCATCGCCCTTTTCGACAGGGCCGGATGGAAAATTCATAAGCATGTCCGCAACTATTTTCCCGACATCGACGATCCTGAACTGACCGCCCGTCTCTGCCGCGTGCAGGAAATTCCCGAATATATCCAGAACGGCATTCTGGACGTGGCCCTTACCGGCAAGGACTGGCTGGAAGAGCGCGGTGTATCCTACGGCGGCAAGGAAGACAGTGACGCGCCTGTCGTGGTGATTTCCGATCTGGTCTATTCCAAGGTGTCCAACCGCAAGGCCCGGTGGGTACTTGCCGTGGCCGGAGATTCTCCCTACCAGTGTGCGGCCGACCTTGAGGGAAAGCGCATTTCCACGGAACTCGTGGGCGTGAGCACCCGTTATTTTCAGCAGAAGGGCGTACCGGTTCAGATCAACTATTCCTGGGGCGCCACGGAAGCCAAGGTTGTGGAAGGTCTGGCCGACGCCATTGTGGAAGTGACGGAAACCGAGACCACCATCCGTGCGCACGGTCTGCGCGTCATTGATGAAGTCATGGCCAGCAATACCGTGCTCATTGCCAACCGCGACGTGTGGAACGATCCCGACAGTCGTCGAAAGATCGAGCAGATAGATCTTCTGCTTCAGGGGGCCCTGCGTGCGGAAAGTTTCGTGTGCCTCAAGATGAATGCCCCTACCGCTCGTCTCGACGCCATTCTCGGCCTTCTTCCCGCGCTCAATTCGCCTACCGTGGCTTCTCTGCGCGATCCTGCCTGGGTGTCGCTGGAAACCGTGGTCGATATCCATGTGGTGCGTGATCTTATTCCTCAGCTGCATGCGATGGGAGCTGAGGGCATCCTGGAATACAGCCTGAACAAGGTCATCTAGCCGGTTCTTTTTGGGAAGAACATAAGCGGCCGGAGGTGATTTCGTGTCACCTCCGGCCGTTCTGTATGAAAGGCGGTACATTGTTGACGGGGAATGTTTCCTGAAAAGTCGCGTCGGGCAGGGTATCGGACGGGGTATCCGGGGATAACAAAGAAGGCCGTCTTCCTTTCGGAGCGACGGCCTCTGCCCTGTCGGTTGGAGGACTACAGGAACATGGTGGGATTGGCCACGGACACGAGGTCTCTTCTGACGAGTTCCTCGGCGATCTGAACGGCGTTGAGAGCAGCACCCTTACGCACGTTGTCGGCCACGATCCAGAGATTCAGGGAGTTTTCGCAGCTTTCGTCTTCGCGGATGCGACCGACGAAGACGTCGTCTTCACCGGCGGCGTCGATGGCGAGGGGATAAAGATTGGCACGGGGGTTGTCCACGACCTGCACGCCGGGAGCCTGGGAAAGGAGCACACGGGCTTCGGCTGCGGTGAGCTTCTTTTCCGTTTCGATGTTCACGGATTCGGAATGACCGTAGAAGACGGGTACACGCACGCAGGTGGCGGTCACACGGATGTTCGGATCGAGCATCTTGTGCGTTTCGTTCACCATCTTCATTTCTTCCTTGGTGTAGTCGTTGGCCTGGAAGACGTCGATGTGGGGCAGGCAGTTGAAGGCGATCTGATGGGGGTAGGCCTTGGGTTCGACGTCCTGCATATTGAAGAGGCGGCGCACCTGGGTTTCGAGTTCGTCGATGCCCTTCTTGCCCGTGCCGCTCACGGCCTGCATGGTGGTCACGATGATGCGCTTGATCTTGGCGGCATCATGCAGAGGCTTGAGCGCAACCAGCATCTGGATGGTGGAGCAGTTGGGGTTGGCGATGATGCCGTTGTGTTTTTCCAGATCGTCGGGATTCACTTCGGGCACGACGAGGGGGCAGCGGTCATCCATGCGCCAGGCACTGGAGTTGTCCACCACCACGCAGCCGGAAGCCACGGCATGGGGCGCGAACTCGGTGGACACGCTGCCGCCGGCGGAAAATATGGCCAGATCAATACCCTTGAAAGAGTCCTTCGTCAGCTCCTTGACCGTAATTTCGTCGTCTCCAAAAGGAACCCGGGTTCCGGCGGAACGGGCAGAGGCGAGGGCGGTAATGGAGGCGCAGGGGAAATGGCGATCGGCAAGGGTTTTCAGCATTTCGCGGCCGACGGCGCCGGTAGCGCCGCACACAGCAACGTTAAGGGACTTCTTCATGGCGGGAAATTCTCCTGTTCCAGAACTGCGGAAAAGCAGTTTTTCATTATTGTAAAACGCATGTTTGCACCCGACTTGCTAAACTGTCAAGTCATGCGTTCTTTTTCTTTAAGTCTTGAAAATAATATAAGTAATATCAATATATTATCATTAATGTCCGATTTTTGTACGTCTGGAGGAGAGGGACTTGCGCAGTTTTACGTCTTGGTTATGATGTCCTCAGGAGGACGCGATATGAAAACGTTCTTTCTTCCCTTCATTGCTGCGGGGCTTCTTGTCGTCTGCCTGTCGGGTTGTTCTCAGGAGGGCAGCTTCGACAATATCCGGGTCGATGGGGATATGGTTACGGTGTTTGAGACGGGAAGCGGTCCTTCCCATCTCCGCAGCCGGACGTCTACCGGCATCAGTTTTTAGCTCCTTGCGAGCCCGAACTCTATAAGACAAGGTCTTTCCGATGCTTGCCATTCTCGACTACAAGGCGGGAAATCAGACCAGCGTGCTCAGGGCGTTGAAGTCTCTCGGTGTTCCTGCCGAAATCACGGCTGATCCTTCGGTCATTTTTGCCGCGGAAGGCGTTATTTTTCCCGGCGTGGGCGCGGCCGGTCAGGCCATGGCCCAGCTCGCCTCCACAGGTATGGACAATGTTCTGCGCGAGGTCGCGGCCATGAATAAGCCGCTGCTCGGCATCTGTCTCGGCTGTCAGATTCTTCTCGAGCGCAGCGAGGAGAACAATACCAGAACGCTCGGCATCATTCCCGGTGAGTGCCGTCGTTTCCGTCCGGAATGGCTTGACGGCGGGGAGCCCATACGCATTCCCCACATGGGGTGGAACACGCTGAACGTCGTTCGTCCTTCCGTTCTTCTTGAAGGCGTGCCGCCGGAATCCCGGTTTTATTTCGTCCACAGCTATTATACGGATCCTGCTCCGGAGCTGGTCATAGCCACCAGTCACTACGGCAGGGAGTTCACGGCCATGTACGGTCGCCCGGGGCTCTGGGCCGTGCAGTTTCATCCCGAAAAGAGCGGTCGTCCCGGACTCCGACTTCTGACGAATTTTTACCGCTACTGCCAGGAGGCCGCCCGTGTCTGAAATGAGTCATCTGAGCAAACGTCTCATTCCCTGCCTTGATGTGCGTGACGGGCGTCTGACCAAGGGCATCAAGTTCAAGGGCAACATCGACATCGGCGATCCTGTGGAAACGGCCCGCCGCTACTATGAGGAAGGTGCCGATGAAATAGTCTTTTACGACATTACCGCCTCCTGCGAGGCACGGGGAATTTTCCTCGATGTGGTCGAGCGGGTGGCGAGCAACATCTTCATTCCGTTTTCCGTGGGCGGCGGCATTTCTTCCGTGGAAGACATGCGTGCCGTGCTGCTTGCCGGAGCGGAAAAGGTGTCCGTGAATTCGGCCGCCGTAAAGGATCCCTTCCTCATCAGTCGCGGAGCGGATGCCTTCGGATCGCAGGCCGTGGTTGTAGGGATGGACGTGAAGAGTGTTCCCGTCAGCGAGACCTGTCCCTCCGGCTATGAAATCGTCATTAACGGCGGCCGCAAGCCCATGGGGCTCGACGCCATAGCCTGGGCACGTCGCTGCGAGGAACTCGGTGCCGGGGAGCTCTGCGTCAATTCCATCGACGCCGACGGTACCCTCGACGGTTACGAACTGAAACTTACCCGCATGATATGTGATGCCGTGACCATTCCCGTCATTGCCTCCGGCGGAGCCGGTGCCCCCGAACATCTTGTCGACGCCGTGACCCGCGGCGGAGCTTCCGCCGCACTGGTGGCTTCCATCGTGCATTACGGGCAGTACACCATCGCCGAATTGAAGGATTACATGGAAAAGGCCGGTGTGCCGGTAAGAAAAATCTAGTCTCCGACGGGAGAAGCGTCTTTTCGTGAACAGACGCTGCACCTACGCCCTTTCCGTATCGGCGCTCCGGGCAGGAATCCTGTTGCGGCGGGGCGGTAAACATCCTATGCTGGCCCTTCCGATAAGGCCATCATTTCAGGAGTTACGACATGTCACAGGATTTCCCCACGCGCCGAGCGCGCATGGAATACGTATGCATGAACTGCGGCCGTCGCCATCCGGTGGACGCCCTTCTTTATACCTGCCCCGATTGCGGCGGAGTCCTTCTGCTGGAAGATCTCGACTTCGACGACATGAAGAGCCGGGGAGCTCAGTACTGGCGCGATCTGTTCGATGCCCGTCGGGCTACCCGTACCACGGCACTGCGCGGAGTGTTCCGTTTTTACGAGCTCATGGCTCCCGTGCTTGAGGAAGAGGATATCGTCTATCTCGGCGAAGGGGATACTCCCGTCATCGAGGCCTCCGCCGCGCTCGAGGCGCAGGTGGGCCGTCGTTTTGCCTACAAGAACGACGGGATGAATCCCAGTGCCTCGTTCAAGGATCGCGGCATGGCCGGTGCGTACAGCTACCTCAAATCCCTTGTGCGCAAAAACGACTGGAAGGAAGTGCTTACCATCTGTGCTTCCACGGGCGATACTTCCGCAGCGGCGGCCATGTACGGAGCCTATGTGGGGGCCCCCATCCGTACCGTGGTGCTGCTGCCTCACGGTAAGGTGACGCCTGCACAGCTTTCGCAGCCTCTCGGTTCCGGTGCCCAGGTGCTGGAGGTTCCCGGCGTGTTCGACGACTGCATGAAGGTTGTCGAGTATCTGGCGGAACATTACCGCGTGGCTCTGCTCAATTCCAAGAACAGCTGGCGTGTTCTCGGTCAGGAATCCTACGCCTATGAAGTCGCCCAGTGGTACGGCTGGGACATGGCCGACAAGGCCTTGTTCATGCCCATCGGCAATGCCGGCAACATCACGTCCATGATTTCCGCATGTCTGAAGATGTATCGCCTGGGCATCATCGAAAGCCTGCCCCACATCGTGGGTGTGCAGTCCGAGCATGCCGATCCCGTATGGAGATACTACAGTCAGCCGAAGGAAAAGCGGGAATATCACGCCGTACAGGTTCAGCCCAGCGTGGCCCAGGCCGCCATGATCGGCAATCCCGTCTCGTTCCCCCGTGTACGGAATCTCGTGGAAAAGTTCGAGTCTCTCGGCGGCCGTTTCGACGTGGTGCAGGTGACGGAGCAGTCCATCATGGATTCCATGATTCTGGCCAATCGTCACGGACATATCGCCTGCACGCAGGGCGGTGAGAGTTTTGCCGGCATGCTGCGGGCTCAGGAACTCGGTCTGCTGGGCCAGGATGAGTTCTGCGTCCTTGACTCCACGGCGCATGCTCTGAAGTTTGCAGGCTTCCAGAATATGTATTTTGAGGATTCCTTCCCTGCCGAATACGGTGTGAAGGCCCGTCCCGAACTCGTGAATCATCCCAAACTGCTGCTTACTGCGGAAGAAAGGGAGGCGCTTCCTGCCGGGGAATTTACCCGCGCAGCCGCGCTTGCCGTGGCAAAGGCCGCGGGTCTGGATGCCCGGGATTGAACGGCGGAACGGAGACGTGCCGTTTTGGGAGAAGCCGCTTGACAGCGTGTTGCGCACAGGCTATCCCTCATGCATCGGATACTCCAGACAGGTATCCTGCTCAACTCGGAATTATTAACTTGTGCCGAACCTTGTTTCGGCCGAACATTGGAGGCTGTTATGGGCTACAAGATTACTTTTGATGCGGACA
>JAXVQY010000285.1:0-7580 GCA_037303805.1 bacterium
GCCTTTCGCAGGAACAGGTCGAAACCGTGGCGAAACAGGTTTCCGAAAGCACCGGCAAGCTGGTGCGCGTGGCCAACAAGAACACGCCGCTTCAGTTCGTGCTGAGCGGTCATCGCGAGGCCGTGGAGGCCGCCGCCGAAAGACTCAAGGCGGAGAATCCGCGCGCCAAGGGCTTCCCTCTGGCCGTGAGCGGAGCTTTCCACACGCCCATGATGGCCGAGGCTTCGGCGGAATTTTCCAAGCTGCTGGACAAGCAGGACTGGCATGACGCCAGATTCCCCATCTATTCCAACATCAACGGCGAACCTCTGAGCGATGCGGAAGCGCTGCACAGCGCCATGCGTCGTCAGATGACCTCTTCCGTCTGCTGGGTGGATACCATTTCCAACCAGTGGAGAGACGGCGTACGCCGCTGGGTGGAATTCGGACCGCAGGGCGTGCTCACCCGCATGGTGCGTCCGATTCTCGTGGCCGCGGATGTGGCCGACGGCAGCTACACCACCGTTCATATTCCCAACAAAGACGCCGTTGATGCATTTGAAGGATAACGATGCGCGACATAATTCTCATTGAAAAGGCCCTCCGGGACATCGTGGCCGGACACGGCTGGGAATGGCCGGAAAAGGCCGTTCTGGAAATTCCCAGAGAATCCAGCCACGGAGATCTGGCCACCAATCTGGCCATGGTGCTTTCCAAGCAGGCCAAGGCCGCTCCCCGAGTGGTGGCCGAAACGATTCTGACCGAACTGCGTGACAAATTCCCCGGCCTCGTCACGGCCGAGATAGCCGGTCCCGGCTTCATCAACATCACCTTTGCCCCGTCGTTTTGGCAGGGCGTCGTTTCCGAAGTCGAGGAACAGGGCCGTGCCTTCGGTTCCTCGAAGAACGGCAGCGGCCGCCGCATCGTGGTGGAATACGTTTCCGCCAACCCCACCGGCCCCCTGCACATCGGTCACGGCCGCGGCGCCGCGGTGGGCGATTCGCTCACCCGCCTGCTGCGCTTTGCCGGTTACGACGTGTCGACGGAGTACTACATCAACGACGCCGGTCGTCAGATGCGACTTCTGGGCGACTCCGTGTATCTGCGCATGCGCGAGATATGCAACCTGCCCGTTGTGTATCCCGAAGATCCCAAGGGCTGGTATCACGGCGACTACATCCGCGACATCGCACGCGAGATGCTCGAAAAGGATCCTTCCCTGCCGGAACGTCCCGAAGCAGAAGCCAAGGACCTCTGCTACGAATATGCCTGCGCCACCATTCTGGCGGGCATCAAGGAAGACCTCAGGGAATTCCGTGTGGAGCATCAGGTCTGGTTCTCGGAAAAGAGCCTCGTGGATGCCGGAAAGGTGGAGGAGGCCTTCGACAAGCTGCGTGCCATGGGCCTTGTGTACGACAAGGACAACGCCGTGTGGCTGGCGACCCAGCAGTTCGGCGACGACAAGGACCGCGTGCTCCGCAAGAGCGACGGTTATCTGACCTATTTTGCCTCCGACATCGCCTATCACGCCAACAAGTTCGAACGCGGTTTCGACGAATGCATCGACATCTGGGGCGCCGACCATCACGGTTATGTCCCCCGCATGAAGGCCGCCATCACCTGCATGAAGCATGATCCGGAAAACGATTTCCACGTGGTGCTCATTCAGATGGTCAACCTCATGCGCGGCGGTGAACCCGTGGCCATGTCGACCCGTTCCGGCGAGTTCGTCACCCTGCGTGAAGTGCTCGACGACGTGGGCACCGATGCCGCCCGCTTCATGTTCCTGTCCCGCAAGAGCGACAGCCCTCTGGACTTCGATCTGGATCTCGTGAAGCAGCGCAACATGGAGAATCCCGTGTACTACGTGCAGTACGCGTATGCCCGCGTGGCCGCGCTGCTGCGCCGTGCCGCCGACCGCGGTGTGGTTCTTCCCGAACACTGCACGGCGGACATGCTGGCTCCTCTGACTTCTGCCGACGATCTTGCTCTTCTGCGCGAGGCGGAGCGCTTCCGCAACGTCGTGGAAGATGCCGCCCGTGCCCGTGCCGCCCATCCCGTCAGCTTCTATCTCATGGAACTGGCAGGAAAGCTGCACAGCTACTATGCCAACAATCCTGTTCTGAGCGGCGACGACGAAGCCGTGATGAAGGCCCGGCTGGCACTGCTTCGCGCGGTAAGCGTGGTCATTGCCAACGGTCTTGATCTGCTCGGCGTCAGCGCACCGGAATCCATGTAGTCATGGCAAACGCCTTTTATCGCAGCTCCTCTTCCAGCGCGAAGAAAAACAGCGACCGCGAACGCCGGTCGTCCGTCTTCTTCGCTTCGGAAGAACGCCCGGAAGCCCCGGCCGAACCGGCTGCGGCAGGAGAGGAATCCTCCGGCCGCAAGAACGGCTCCGGGCGTACGGAGAGCCGTGCGGACGGCAGGGGAGTGTTCGCCTGGCGGGCCAGCATCACGCCGTCGGCGCTCGTAACCATGAGCGTACTGGCCCTGGTGCTTCTGGGCTTCAGCTTCCTTTCCGGCGTGATCGTGGGGCGCAGCAGCATGCCGCTGCCTCAGGCTCTCGAACTCGACAGACTTCTTTCCGAAGAGCCGCAGACGCCGGAAGGCGAAACCGAGGAGCCGGAAAAGATTCTTCCCAAGGAAGAGCTCAGGTTCATGACCAGCCTGAAGAGCGACGCTTCCGGCGGCGTTCTTTCCGAGGCGGAGCGTCCGGCGGCGCAGGCTTCGGCGGTTGAGGCAAAAGCCGACAAGCCGAAACAGGACAAGCCGAAGCCGGAAGTGCAGCAGCCCCGTGAGCCGCAGTTCGACTATGTGCTCCGGGTGGCGGCCTTCAAGGAACCCGAGCAGGCGCAGGCTCTGCAGAGCCGTCTTTCCAAGGACGGCATCAGGGCCCGGCGTACTCAGGCCAAGACCCGCCGTACGACGTGGTATTACGTGCAGGTGCTCATGCGCGGAAGCAAGGCCGATCTTCAGGTGCTGCGCCGCAAGCTGGACGGCTACGGCCTGCATGACGCCATGCTCATCAGCGAAAAGGCCGTGAAGGGAAAATAGACGGCGCTTTCCGTTCGGGAAAAGACGGGGGAAGGCTGCCGTACATGCACCGACGATGCCGGGGAGGCATCGGATCGGACAGATTCCCATGGGCTTGACAAAGTCAGGCTCCATGGGTATTTTGTCATGTTTCCAGAGGTAAAGCATGGATCTTAAACACATCGCACTGAATGAGATAGAGCCCCAGGGGCGGACGTTCACGGTCTCCGATGAGACGGTGTGGACTCTTCCCATGAAGGAATATCATCTGTCATGCCGCATAGTTGAGCCTGTTGTTGCCGAAGTTTTCGTGCTTCCGCAGCAGGACGGCTGTCTGCTTCGCGGCACGATCAGGGGCGTTGTGGCCATGCCGTGCAACCGCTGCATGGAAGATACTCTTGTGGTGCTGAACCAGAGCTTCGACGAGTTTGAGGAATATCCCCGTCCCGTCGAAACCGAACCGGAAGAGGAAGAGCCTGCCGAGCTTCTGGATGAATGTGCCGTGACCATGGAGGGCGGAGCGCCTTTCCTTGATCTGGCATCGCTTTTGTGGGAGGAGTTTTCGCTGGCTCTGCCGGTGAAGCCTCTCTGCAGGCCGGACTGCCGGGGCCTGTGCCCCGTGTGCGGCAAGAATCTTAATGAAGGTGCCTGCGGCTGTTCCCGCGACAGCGGTGATCCGCGGCTGGCTGCTCTGCGTCAACTGAAAGTGAAACATCAGGGGTGATTCCCCCGTTTCCGCGATAAGGAGAAACAACATGGCCGTTCAGCAGAACAAAAAGTCCCACTCCAGAAAGTGCATGCGTCGTTCTCATGATCGTGTGGCCAAGCCCACCGTCATCTACTGCTCCTGCGGCGCTCCCACCAAGCCTCACAGCGTCTGCCCTTCCTGCGGCAAGTACGATGGTCGTCAGGTCGAACCTGTAGCCAGCAATGAGCAGTAATCGCGCAAGACTGGCCGTGGACGCCATGGGAGGGGATTTCGGCCCTTCCGTGGTGGTTCCCGGCGCGCTTCAGGCCGCTCGAAACACGGGCGCCAAAGTAATCCTCGTCGGTATCGAGGATGAGATCCGCAAGACTCTTGCGGGTCTTCCCGAGCAGGCGGAAGAGGGTGAGCTTTTTGAAGTCGTCCATGCCTCGCAGCTGGTGGAGATGACGGACAAGCCCTCGGAAGTCTTGCGTACCAAGAAGGATTCCTCCATGCAGGTGGCATGCAGGCTGGTCCGTCAGGGCGAAGCCGACGCCTTCATCAGCGCCGGACATTCCGGGGCGGCCTATGCCTGCGGCATGTTCATTCTCGGGCGCATCCCGGGGGTGGAACGGCCTGCGCTGGCTTCCGTGATTCCTACGGAAAAGTCGCCCATGCTTCTTCTTGACGTGGGCGCCAATGTGGAATGCCGTCCTCACCATCTTTTTCAGTTCGGTCTCATGGGCGCCACCTTCGTCAAGGACATCCTCGGCTATGAGGATCCGCGGGTAGGCATCCTGAGCATCGGTGAAGAAGAGGGCAAGGGCAATTCTCTCGTGAAAAGCAGTTACGAGCTGCTCAAGCAGGCCTCCAATCTCAACTTCATCGGCAATGCCGAGGGGCGGGATCTGTTCACCGGCAATATCGACGTCGCCGTATGCGACGGCTTTGTCGGCAACATCGCCCTCAAGCTGAGTGAAGGCCTTGCCTCTTCGCTGACCCATCTTCTCAAGCGGGAACTTCTGAACAACGGAGTTCTTCCCCGTCTGGGAGCCTTCCTTTCCATGAAGGCCTTCCAGAACTTCAAGAAGATGGTGGACTATGCGGAATACGGCGGCGCGCCCCTGCTCGGACTGAAGGGAATTGCCATCGTCTGTCACGGCAAGTCCAACGTCAAGGCCATCACCAGCGCCGTTACCATGGCCAACACCTATGTCACCAAGGGCACACAGCAGCGTCTTGTGGAAACCATCAGTGCCAACGAGGAACTGACGAGCTACGGACGCAGCGTGTAATCAAGATATGTTTTCTGCCGTGACGGGGCCGCTCCTGCGGGAACGGCTCCGGCGCGGCACGACGTAAAGGCGGCGGATATTCGTCGCCCGACGTGACGGGGTGCCTTTTCCTGTGCACCTGCCGGCCGCTTCGTCCCTCTGCGGAAAATGCGCGGCTTCTTTCGGGAGAGGGTCCGTAAGGGCCCGCTCTTCGTCTCAAATAGGAATGATCGCCGCGCCCCGCGTGCGGCCGTTTCCGGACATCTTCATGAACCATCCCTGCTATATTTGTGGACTCGGCTCCTGCATTCCCTCCCGCGTCGTGACCAATCACGACATGGAAAAGCTGGTGGAGACTTCCGATGAATGGATCACCACCAGAACGGGCATCAAGGAGAGACATTTTCTTGAGGACGGCGTCAACGCTTCCGACTGCGGACTGGATGCGGCCCGTGCCGCTCTTGAAGAGGCCGGTGTACGTCCCGAAGAGCTCACTCATATTTTTGTTGCCACCTGCACTCCCGATTATCTCTGCCCCAGTACGGCCTGCGTCATTGCCGGAAAGCTCGGGCTTTCCTCGACGGAAGGAAGTATGGGCAACGTCATGTGCATGGATTTCAATGCCGCATGCACGGGCTTCGTGTACGGCCTGGAACTTGCGCGCTCCGTCATTCAGGCGCATCCCGACGCCGTCGTTCTTCTGGTGGCCGCCGAAGCGCTGAGCCGCCGCACCAACTTTACCGACAGATCCACCTGCGTGCTTTTCGG
This sequence comes from bacterium, assembly GCA_037303805.1. GTDB lineage: Bacteria > Desulfobacterota > Desulfovibrionia > Desulfovibrionales > Desulfovibrionaceae > Mailhella. Next base: position 5,743 of record JAXVQY010000285.1, read on the forward strand.
TGACGCGGCCGGTGCCGTGGTGCTCCGTTCCGACGAGAAGAACGCGCTCTGGCGTCTGAGCGACGTCGTCTGCTCTTCCGACGGTTCCCTGAAAGATCTCATTCATATCGGCGGCGGTTCGGCCTGCAGCATCAAGGAAGGAGATACCGTCGGTCCCGACTGGTTCATTTCCATGCAGGGCATGGCCGTGTTCAAGCATGCCGTCCGCAGCATGGCCGAGGAAAGTCTGCGTATTCTGAAGCGCAACGACATGACTCTCGACGAACTGGATCTGTTCATTCCCCATCAGGCCAATCTCCGCATCATCAAGGCCGTCGGCGAAAGACTGGGCATCGACGAGAGCCGCGTCTTCGCCAATGTGCAGCATTACGGCAACACGTCCGCGGCCACGCTTCCCGTCGCCATGGAAGATGCCCGTCGGGCCGGAGTCCTCAAGCCGGACATGAAGGTTCTGCTGACCAGTTTCGGCGGCGGCATGACCTGGGGCTCGGCGCTTCTGGCCTAGTTTCTTCGTTGTCATTTCCCCGGAAAACGCTTAGTATCCTCCCATCAGGAGCATGTGCATGAGCGATCTTACCCCTACTGCGATTGTTACCGGCGGATCCCGCGGCATCGGCCGCACGGTGGCGCTTACGCTCGCCGCCGCCGGATATCAGGTATATTTCACCTACGTCAGCCGTCCTGAAGCGGCCGAGCAGACGGTGGCCGATATCGAGGCCGCCGGCGGACATGCCCGCGCTTTTCGTGTGGATTCGGGAGATTCCGAGGCCGTGGCCCGTTTCTTCGCCGATGAAATCAAGGGCAAGGTACATCTTTCGGTGCTCGTGAACAATGCGGGCATCACCCGCGACGGTCTTGTGCTCCGCATGAAGGATGAAGACTTCGACGCGGTGCTCAACACCAATCTGCGCGGCGCCTTCTTCTTCCTGCGCGAAGCCGCCAAGATCATGACCCGTCAGCGTGACGGACGCATCATCAACATTTCTTCCGTCGTTGGTCAGATGGGCAATGCCGGTCAGATCAACTATTCCGCCGCCAAGGCCGGTCTCATCGGCATGACGAAGTCGGCCGCCAAGGAACTCGGCAGCCGTTCCGTCACCGTGAATGCCGTGGCTCCGGGCTTCATCGAGACGGACATGACTTCGAACCTTGCAGAAGAGGTGAGAAAGTCCTATGTTTCCGCCATCCCGCTGGGACGTCTCGGTTCCGCTCAGGATGTGGCCGACGCCGTGGCGTTCCTTGCCTCGGACAAGGCTGCCTACATTACGGGACAGGTCATCGCCGTCAACGGCGGACTGTACTGCTGAAAATTTCCGGAAATGCCCGGAGTTTCTGCCGCAGGCAGGACTCGGGGTATTTCCCCATGTTGTTGGTAAGGCCGGAGCAGAGATTTCCGGCTGAAAGTAGAAACCTGAAACACCCCTTGGAGGGAAACATGGCCGCCGTTGAAGATAAAGTTAAGCAGATCATTGTTGAACAGCTTCAGCTTTCTGAAGAGGAAGTCACTCCCGAAGCTTCCTTCATCGAAGATCTGGGTGCCGACTCTCTCGACCTGACCGAGCTCATCATGGCCTTTGAAGAAGCCTTTGGCGTGGAAATCGCCGATGAAGACGCCCAGAAGATCCTGAAGGTCAAGGACGCCATCAACTATATTGAAAGCAAGCAGAAGTAATTTTTTACTTCCTTTCATCTTGTTTTCATGAAGATGCCGGGGAGCTTCGCGTTCCCCGGCGTATTCGAGTTTAGAGCGGTTTCGTCTATCGGACCGCACGGTGTCCGCGGGAGCGGGCACCCGCGCCCTGAATGGATGGTTCGGGTTCATCCGGCAGAGGAGCGCG
>JAXVQY010000286.1:0-3856 GCA_037303805.1 bacterium
TGCTGGCCGATTACGGCACCGGCGCGGTCATGGCCGTGCCTGCGCACGATCAGCGAGACTTCGACTTCGCGCACAAGTTCGGCATCGGCATCAAGGTGGTGGTGAGCCCCGACGGCAAGGAGCTTGATCCTGCGACCATGACGGAAGCCTATGTCGAGCCCGGCATTCTGGTGAACTCCGGCGAGTTCACGGGCATGCCCAACGAAGAAGGCAAGGCCGCCATCATCAGGAAGCTGGAAGAAACGGGCAAGGGCCGCGCGACGGTCAACTATCGTCTGCGCGACTGGAACATTTCCCGCCAGCGTTACTGGGGCGCCCCCATCCCCGTGGTTTACTGCGACAAGTGCGGCGTGCAGCCGGTGAAGCTCGAGGATCTGCCCGTGCGCCTGCCCCTCGATGTGAAGACCTGCGACGACGGCCGTTCTCCGCTGCCCGATACGCCTTCCTTCGTGGAGACCGTGTGCCCCTGCTGCGGCGGTCCCGCCCGTCGTGAAACGGACACCATGGATACCTTCGTGGAATCTTCGTGGTATTTCGCCCGGTATACTTCCGCCCGCAAGGAAGACGCCCCCTTCGACATGGAGGCCCTCAAGTACTGGATGCCCGTGGATCAGTACATCGGCGGCGTGGAACATGCCATTCTGCATCTGCTTTATTCCCGTTTCTTCACCAAGATGCTGCGCGACTTCGGCTATCTGCCCGCCGATCTGGATGAGCCTTTCAAGAATCTGCTCACCCAGGGCATGGTGCTGCTCGGCGGCAGCAAGATGTCCAAGTCCAAGGGCAACATCGTCGATCCCGACGCCATGGTGCAGAAGTACGGCGCCGACACGGTACGTCTGTTCTGTCTGTTTGCTGCTCCGCCGGAACGCGACTTCGACTGGAGCGACAGCGGCATCGAAGGCGCCTACCGCTTTGTGAGCCGTGTGTGGCGCATGTTCTCCGAGATGCAGCCCATCCTGAAGCCCGTGGCCGCCTGCTCCGACATGTCTCCCGCGGCGAGCGACGCCGTCCGCGCTCTGCGCCTGAGCGAACACGCCACCGTCAAGAAGGTGGGCGAGGACATTGCGGAACGCAATCAGTTCAACACCGCCATTGCCGCCATCATGGAACTGGTCAACACCGTGAACCAGTACCGTGAGGAGCTCTCCGCCACGGAAGAAGGCCGCAACGCGCTTTCCTCCGCCATGGCCACGGTGCTCGTCATGCTCTTCCCCTTCACGCCGCACATGTGCGAGGAAGTGTGGCAGGAGCTCGGTCATACCGATTCTCTGGACGACGTGCGCTGGCCCGAATGGAACGGTGAGGCCCTGAAGAAGGACGTCATCACCGTCGTGGTGCAGGTCAACGGCAAGCTGCGCGGCAAGGTGGAAGTCCCTGCCGACGCTTCCCGCGAGGATCTGGAAAAGGCGGCTCTTGCCGAGCGTTCCATTCAGAATCATATCGCCGGCAAGACGGTACGCAAGGTCATTGTCGTACCCGGCAAGCTGGTCAACGTGGTGGCCGGATAACGGCAAGTCCGGTTTTGCTGCCATCTTCGGAAGAAGGGGGCAGTGCTGAGGAAAGGAGGGAAGAGCGTCTCTTCCCTCCTTTCAGACAGCGACGGGAGCCTGCGGGGCGTCCCGGAGCTCCGCGCCCCGGAGCCGGGAGAACCGTCGCCAAGAGGAATATTTGATGAGAATACCCAGGGTAACCCGGAAGGGACTGATTACGGTCGCGTTCTGCTGCATCAGCCTGCTGGCCGGAGGCTGCGGCTATAATCTGGACGGTTATTCTTCCGGCAGTTCGCGGGCCGTCAGCGTACTCGGCGACGGCAACCAGACTCTCAGGATAGATAAGGTGGAGCAGGTCACCATGTATCCCTGGGTTCAGTATTATCTGCGCGGCATCACGAGAGACGAGGTGAACCTGCGCCGTCTCGCCCGCTGGGTGGACAGCGGCAATGCCGATTATCTGCTGACCATCGTCATGCCGGGCTTCCGTGTGCGTTCCTCCGTGTCCAACCGGGTGGACAACACGCTGCTCAGCGATACGGTGGTGCAGCTTGAGCTTGTCGTCCGCAGCGGCAAGTCGGGCAACGTGGTCTGGCGTTCCGGCGTGATTTCCTATTCCGACAAGTTTGAGACCGTGGATGAGGCCAGTGCCATCAGGGACGGCCTGAAGGAAGCGCTGCGGCGGGCTCTCGACCGCATGCAGCAGAAATTCTGACGGGAGCGCGCGTCCCGGAGGCATGGCATGGACGGACCCGGCTTTTTTTTCTGCATCTGCCCCGATGCCGCTCTGCTGCGCGAGTATGTGGAGCGGGAGCTCATTGCGCCCGTAACCGGGGATGATCCGCACCGGACGCCGCCGGACGTGCAGACCTTCTGGGCCGACGAAGGACTGGATCGGCGTTTCTGGGATAAACTGACGCTGCTCGGCATGGACGGACGCAGCCGTGTGCTTGTGGTCCGTGGAGCGCATCAGCTTCCTGCCGATGTCTGGAAGAAACTTTCGTCGCTGCTTGCCACGCCGCGCCCGGGAGTGCTGCCCGTGTTCTGCCTGGAATGTCCGTGGGAGAAAGGTCAGCCCAAGCTGCCCGCGTATGTGAGCCGGCTGCGCTGTCTCGCCTTTGCCGATGCCAGGAAGTGGGTCTGGCGATCCGCCGGAATAGATCCCCGGAATCTTCGACAGTATGTTCAGAAACAGGCCTCGGACATGGGTCTGCGTCTGTCGCCGGAAGCCCTCAATGTGCTTTCGGAAATGCTCATTCCCGACGCCTCGGCCATCCGCGGCGTTCTCGAGCAGCTTTTTCTGGCCTCTCCCGACGGTGTTGCGGATGTCTCCCTTGTGCGTCAGATGACGGAGTTCACGCCCGAAGCCGTCATTTTCGACATCATCCGACAGCTGGAAAACGGCAACGTCCGTACGGTATGGAAGTCTCTGCTCCGTGAAGGCGACGGCGGGGAATCCCTGCTTTTTCCGCTGCTCACGCTCATGGCCCGCGAAGCGCGTATCCTCTGGCAGATGAATGCCGGAGACAAGGTGTTCGTGCCTCAGTTCGTGGAAAAGGAAAAGCGCCGTCTTGCATCGAAGCTCGGCTTTGAAGGCCTGTGCGGTATTTTTTCTTCCCTGTGCAGGGCGGAACTTTCCGTCAAGAGCGGCGCCCGGCAGCCCGTTCAGGCCATGGAGGAGCTGGTAGCCGATCTTTCACTGGCCTTCACGGGGACCGCCGCCCCGAAGTCGCCCGGACCGCGAAGCTCATGAACTCCGACACGTCTCTTTCCGAAACCCGGCTCCGTGCCGGGCACAGAAAGCGCCTCCGGGAACGCTTTCTTGCCGATCCTGCGGCCTTGCCCGATTATGAGCTTGTGGAACTCGCGCTCGGTCTCGTGTACCTGCGTCGCGACAACAAGATGCTCGCGAAGCGTCTTCTGGCCGAGTTCGGCAGCATTGCCGGGCTGCTTTCGGCCTCATCCGATGAGCTTGCCGGAGTCGAGGGCTGCGGACAGGCCGTTGATAGTTTTTTAGTGCTGCTCCGGGAAATCATTGCCCGTGCCTCGCAAAGCAACGTACAAAGAAAGCAGTCCGTTACTCTGGCCGATATCGTGGATATGGGCAGAGAGCGTCTGCGCCACTGCACGGCGGAAGAAGTGTGGGCTGCGCTTCTGGACAAACAGAATCGACTGCTTAAGTTTAAGAGGATCCGTCATGGATCGTCGGATCATGTGGCTCTTGAGCCGCTGGAAGTGGCGGAGCTCATGATACGGAATCATGCGAGCAGCCTTGTCCTCATGCACAACCATCCTGGCGGAACCTACATGCCTTCGGAGGAGGACAGGGCGCTGACAGGACGCATATCCCTGGCGCTCCGGCA